>CAYZKE010000531.1:0-2618 GCA_964478505.1 uncultured Loktanella sp. | reverse complement strand
CCTCTGTGAGCTGCGCAAGTGCTGCAAGACCACGCGCGAAATCATTCTCCCGCCCCTGAAGGGCGATCTGCGGATCGGGTGCAAACGGGCGGGTGTCTGCGGCCATGACAACGATGGCAGCGGGTTTTTCTGCCCCGTCTGGCATGCCGCCGAATGGCCGCCTGCGCAGCCAGGGCCAGATGCCCGCGCCTTGCATCAGATGGCGCAATCCGGCATCGGTTTCTGTCCGCTTCAGGTCGTGCCTTTCAACGTCGTCCGTCGCTTCGCGAAACAGAATGATCTGCGACAGCTTGCGCCCCGCCAGAAGCGAAATCTGCGCGACGCGTCCGGCAATCGGGGCGACAAAACACACCTCGGGGTCCTGCTGCAAACAGGCGATAGCAGCACCTTGCGCGACAAGATCACCTTCTTTGACGAGGGGGGTCACCTTGATCGCGGAACCCTCAGGAGGCCCGACCGCGGCTTCCTCAGTGATCACGTCCTCAATCCCGGGTGTGACCGGCGGAGAGGGAAAGTCCGGGCTTAGTCCAGTCCCGGAACCAAGAATTTGCATCTACCCTCCGATCACTTGCGCCAACGTGTTTTGCGTGCGCGGCAAGGTCTACGCGCATCTGAGCTAAATCCTACTGTCGAGAGCTGATGGGAGATATGACATAGATCAAAGCGGGCGATCACCCGCGCAGTATGCTGGCAAGCACCTTTGAGGTTCCAGCACAGGAGACCGTTTATGCCTTTGCCGTCATCCAATTTTTCAATGTCGATAAGTCTTGCGGCAGCACTTGCCGCAATTTTCTTTTTTGGTCAGGCCGCGAGCCAGACAACGAATGAAGTCGCAGAGGATGAAACACTCATTCCCTTTGCGTTGCCACAATCGGGACCTTTCACGCCAGCGGAAATCGAGATTGGCAATGACAAGGCCATTACTGACTGGTTTCGGTCGGCCCATGCCAACGCCGCCTCGGAGGCGTTCAGCCATTGGGATGACGACGGCGAAGTGAGTGCCAGCTGTGCGACCTGCCATTCGGGCGAAGGCTTTCGCGATTTTCACGGCTTGGACGGGACCGAGGCAGGCGTCGTCAACGGGACCATTGATGTGGGCGGGGTCGTGGATTGCGGGACCTGCCACAATGCCGGATTGGCCGAGATTGCCGAAGTGACGTTCCCAAGTGGTATCGTCCATCCGGTGACCGGCGTCGAAGCCTCTTGCCTGACCTGTCACCAGGGCCGCGCCGCAGGCCTGACCGTCGAACGGGCCACGACAGATATGGCTCTGGATGAGCCCAACAGCGCCTTGCGCTTCATTAACCCGCATTATGCGACGGCCGCCGCCACTTGGTTGGGCGGGTACGGGCGCGCGGGTTTTCAATACGAAGACCGCACGTACTCCGGTCGGTTCTTTCACGCACGCCCCGTGGCAAGTTGTAATTCATGCCATGAGCCACACACGCTTGAAGTTGCATTCGAGCCTTGCCTGACCTGCCACGAAGCCAACAGTCCGCAGGACATCCGCATTGCACGCCAAAGCTATGATGGAAGCGGTGATACATCTGTCGGGATACGCTCAGACATCATGTCGAATGCCGGTACTTTGCTGGACATGATCGAAGGCTATTCGCGTGATGTGGTCGGGGCGCCCGTCATCTATGACGGGACACGCTATCCTTATTTCTTTGCTGATGCGAACGGCGACGGCGTCATTGATATGGTCGACGGAGCGCCTGTTGCCTACGCCTCGTGGACGCCCAGAAGCCTGCGGACAGCTTTCAACTGGAAACTGGTCACCGCTGATCCCGGGAACTACGCGCATAACCCGCAATACACGTTGGAACTGCTCTACGATTCCATTGATGATCTCAGCGCGCCACTTGGTGTCGACATGAATGACCTTGATCTCTTGCGATAAAGGCGTCGCCGTTTATCCCTGCGGGAAGATTTGGAAATATGTTTGGCTCACAAAGGCCAGACCACAAGGATCGTTGGCACAGCGACGCAGATGACGATCACTTCCAGCGGTAGCCCCATGCGCCAGTAGTCCCCGAAACGGTATCCGCCGGGGCCCAGAATAAGGGTGTTATTCTTGTGCCCGATCGGCGTCAGAAACGCGCAGGATGCGGCGACTGCGACCGTCATCAGATAGGTATCGGGGTTTGTGCCGGTCGCAGCGGCAATCGACATTGAGATCGGGGCGGCAATCAATGTGGTCGCGACGTTGTTGAGGAAATCTGACAAGGTCATCGTCACGATCATCAGTGCGACCAGCGACACCCAAGCAGGGTATCCATCACTCAGGCTCACGATCTCTCTTGCGATCAGATCGGCGCCGCCAAAATGATCAAACGCCTCTGCCAGCGGGATCAGACTGGCGAGCAGAACAATGACTTTCCATTCCACCGACGTGTAGACTTCGCGCCCACTGACAAGGCCAAACACGACATAGGCGATCACCGCGCCGCCAAGCGCCACGGACAAAGGCACGAGCCCCAGAACGGCCAGCCCGACCGCAATCATAAAGACGGCAATGGACAGGCCCGCCTTGCTGCGCTGGACAACTTCGGTCTGCCGTCCCTCCAGTGGAAAAACACCAAGCCAGTCAATGGCGTCAGCGACACGGTCAGGTG
>CAYZKE010000530.1:1875-2619 GCA_964478505.1 uncultured Loktanella sp. | reverse complement strand
CAACAGCGAAAGCCGGCAAGAGCAGGCAGAATAAGTCAGGTGATATTGCCAACGGTGCAGGTGAAAAGATCCTTGTGGTCGAAGATGACCCCAAGGTTCTGCGCCTGACGCTGACACGTCTCATCGAACTTGGCTACGACGTTCTTGTCGCGACGAACGGCCCAAAAGCAATGGATATCATCAAGCAACAAGCAGACATTGATTTGGTCATTTCCGATGTCGTGATGCCTGGCGGTATGACTGGTTTTGATGTTGCTGCTGAGGCACTGGCGCTCAGGCCGGAATTGAAAATATTGCTGGTCACGGGCTACGCAAAGGGAGTGACACCCCGGAGGACCAGCGCTATTTCCGAATACAGAATACTGCGCAAGCCATACGGTTTGAAAGAATTGGCGCGGACGCTTCGCGAGATGCTTGATGGCAGCACCCTATGATGTCTGGATATCGGCAGCAAAAAGATACCCAATCCCTCGGACTGTTTTAATCACCTTTGGAGAGCGCGGATCACGCTCAATTTTACGACGCAGGCGTGCGACTTGCGTGTCAATGACGCGATCCTGAGGTGCCCATTTAGTGCCATGTAGCAGGTCCATCAGTCGATCTCGTGACAAGACACGCTTAGGGTTTTGAAGAAAAGTTCTTAGAAGCCTAATTTCCCCGCTTGTCATATCCACATTGTCGCCATTCCGGTCAAGCAATTCGAATTGATCCAACCGAGCAACCATCCCGTCAAACGATTGTAGC
>CAYZKE010000530.1:907-1865 GCA_964478505.1 uncultured Loktanella sp. | reverse complement strand
CGAGCTCGGCCTGCCCGCGATCGTCGGCGCCGGGTCGGCGACCGAGGTGCTCGACGACGACCAGCATTGAGCCGCCGGCAGGCGCTCCCCCGCAGCTACGCCGCAGCACAGCCCTTATACGCGCCAACACTTCGCGAAGGTGAAACGGTTTAACAATATAGTCGTCCGCGCCAATCTCCAATCCGACCACTCTGTCGATCACATCATCCTGACCGGTCACCATGATAATCGGTACCGGTGTTTGTTGCCTCACACATTTGGCGATCTCGAACCCGTTGTCGTTTTCAAGCTGGATATCCAGTAGAAGAAGCTCGATATCATGAGCTTCCAAGGCGTCAAATACTTGTTCCTTCGTCTCGGCTTCCAAAACCGTTAAGCCGACTTCCTCCAGGCAGCGCCGTAGAAGCAGTCGGACTTTCGGGTCGTCATCGACGACTAGAATTTTTTGCGAACTCATTCTCTGCAAACCAATCATTCGGCACCGTTCGTTATTGAAAGGTGGAAGAATTAGGGTGTCCTGTCAAATGCAGGCGCAGATGAGCAATCCGATCACAAGACACAACCAACCGAATGCCAGAAGTGACTCTCTGCATTGTTTCAGCAGTCATTGTCGATTGATTTTAGTCAATCACGCTTGTGCGATCCGTGTTTCGATATCGTGCGAACCGTCCGCAGGTGACATTTCTGTTTATCGGACAACGTGATCAGAAGGCTAGGTTGGTCGGTCTCTGCTTTTCAAAAAAGGAGGATGTGATGAATATCTTTAAGAAAGCGCTGGTAGTTTCAGCAACGCTGACAGCTATTGGACCTGGCATCGCTTGTGCAGAAGGCACCGTAGAGGTGCTTCACTGGTGGACATCGGGGGGCGAAGCAAAGGCGGTTGGAGAGCTGAAAGACGCCTTTGAAGCACAGGGTGGTACCTGGATAGACTCGCCCATCGCAGGTGGCGGTGGTGATG
>CAYZKE010000530.1:0-888 GCA_964478505.1 uncultured Loktanella sp. | reverse complement strand
CCATGACGGCACTGCGCGCACGGGTGATCGCCGGAAATCCACCCACCGCCGTGCAACTGAAAGGTCCGGGTATTCAGGAATGGGCCCGCGAAGGTGCTTTGAGTTCGGTTGAACTTGTGGCCGAAAGCGACAACTGGGATGCAGTGCTGCCACCAGTGCTCGCCGACATCATGAAGTATGAAGGCGAATATGTAGCAGCCCCGGTTAACATCCATCGCGTCGATTGGATGTGGGCCAACCCTCAGGCGCTTGAAACTGCCGGCATCACGCAGATGCCGACAACCTGGGGCGAATTCAATGCTGCAGCTGACAAACTGATGGCTGTCGGCATTATCCCGTTAGCCCACGGTGGTCAGCCATGGCAGGACGCGACCGTATTCGAAGACGTTGTCTTGGGGATCGGCGGTGCGGATTTCTTCCGCAAGGCGCTGGTGGAACTCGATCAGGAAGCCCTGCAAAGCGACACGATGATCGCAACGTTTGATCAGCTTCGCAAAATGCGCGGCTACGTCGATGACAATTTCTCTGGCCGTGACTGGAACCTCGCAACTGGCATGGTCATGCGCGGAGAAGCCGGTTTTCAGATCATGGGCGACTGGGCCAAGGGTGAGTTTCTGGCCGCCGGCAAAGTTCCAGGTGTTGATTTTCTATGCGCCCCCACCCCCGGCAACGGCTTTGTCTTGAATTCGGACAGCTTCACATTCTTTAGGGTTGAAGGCGACGACAACATAGAAGGCCAACAGGTGCTCGCCAGCCTGATAATGTCACCAGAGTTTCAGGAAACCTTCAACCTGGCCAAAGGATCGATTCCGGCACGCACCGACGTGGCACTTGATGCTTTTGACGCCTGTGCATTGCGGTCTCACGAAGACCTTCTTGCTGCGATTG
>CAYZKE010000529.1:0-2626 GCA_964478505.1 uncultured Loktanella sp. | reverse complement strand
GCAAAATCTTGATGGTGGCGCGCGCTATCTGCGTGCGCAATATGAGGCGTTCGGATCGTGGCCATTGGCACTGGCGGCCTATAACGCAGGGCCGGGTGCAGTTGCGCGGTATCGCGGTATTCCGCCTTTCGCGGAAACGCAAAACTATGTGCGGGTGATCTGGGGCGACTAGCGCGCCTGTTCAGGTCCGTGCAGGTGCTGTCCCTGTCCTGCGGAAATCCGTGGGGGCCTGACCCGATTTTTCCTGAAAGCTGCGGGTGAAATAGGCGGGCGAGCTGAACCCCAGACGCTTGGCGATCTCCTGCACGGGTATCGTTGTGTCGCGCAGCAAGGTGCAGGCCTCATAGTGGATACGGTCATTGAGCAGCGACAGGGCAGAGCGGCCAGAGGTCTGCCGGCAACTGCGGGCCAGATGCGTGGGTGTCACACCAAGGGCTGCGGCATAGCTCGCGACACTGCGATCCGAGCGGAAATCCTGCGCGATCAAGGTGGTGTATTGTGCGACAAGTTTGGCCGCAGCCGTTGCGCGTCGTGCGTCGCGTGTTGCTGGGTTCTGGTTCATCAGTTGACGTTCCACGAAAATCCCCAGCAGGCCGAAGTGACAAAGCGCTGCCCGCTGATCACCCGTCGGCTTGAGTTCGCGTTCAATCGCCTCGATCAGCGAGACCAGTTCCTTTTGCGGCACCACATCCAAGAGCCGCAGGTGAAACGGCGTCTCCGGCCATCCGTTCGTGTCGGGCAGGGTGAGAATCTGGCCGAACACTGTCGGGCCAACCTCAATGCCATACATCGTATGGGGTGGAATATAGATGAGGTTGTTGGGGCCGTAACCATTGGTGAGCCCTGCGACCGTGATCCGGCCTTGGCCCTTGGTGATGTGGATCAGTCGGGCCGTGCTGTGGCTCCGCATGGCTTCGGTGCGCCAGCGCGAGGCGGGACCGCCATGTGTCAGGGTGGCCAGCGCAAGGGCTGCGTGATCGGTGCTCATCATATTCATCAACTTGCCTCATTGTTGATTTTTGGCAAGTCTTTGCAGATTTCGCTTTGGATTCAATCCTCTGCCGTATCAGCGAATCGGAGTGTTGCAGATAAGTCAGGGTTGTCTGCCGCGATGTGGTGCCAATCCTTATGCCGCGCGCGGAACCACGTGCGCTGGCGCTTGGCATATTGCCGTGACGCAATGATCGCGGCCTCGCGTGCGTCGGGCAGGCTCAGGGTGCCTTGCAGGTGGGCGATGAGTTCGGGCGCGCCGATGGCTTTTGATGACAGGTGATCAGGGTTCCAACGGGACAGCATGGCGCGCGCCTCATCCAGGGCGCCCTGGTCGAGCATCTGATCAAAACGCCGCGCGATCCGGTCGTTGAGCCAGTCTTTGGGCGCGTCCAGGGTAATGCAGGTTGCCGCTGTAGCGGGAAGCAGCGGCGGTGGTGTGTTGTCTTGCCAATCGGCAAGGCTCTGGCCGGTGGCTTGCAGGACTTCCCACGCACGCTGCACGCGCATCCGGTTCTGGGTGTCGATGCGACCTTTGGTTTCTGCATCAAGTGCGGCAAGTAACGCGGGCAGGGGCAGGGCGTTACCTGCCTCTCTGACCTCGGGCGGTGTTGGCGGTATTTCGGCCAAACCTTGGGTCAATGCGTGAAAGTTCAATCCGGTGCCACCTACAATGATCGGGCGCTTTTGGCCGTCTAGAAAGGGGGCAACGTCGCGCAGCCAGTGCCCGACGGAATAATCCGCATCAAAGGGCACATGCCCGTAAAGCGCGTGTTCGGCCAAAGCCAGATCATGGTCATCGGGACGTGCCGTCAGAATGCGCCAGCCGTCAAAGACCTGCAGCGCATCGGCATTCACGATCACACCCCCTTGGGTCTGCGCGATGTGCACGGCCAGCGCAGATTTACCCGAGGCGGTTGGCCCCGCGATCAGTACCGGACGGTCGGGTGCGATACGAAAAGGAGCTAGGCGCGTCACTGATGCTTGCGGTCGCTAGACTGATCAGCGTGATGCAGAGAAAGCACCTTCATCAAAAATTGGACCGCCATCCATCACTATGTCAGCATCGCCTGCGATGTTATCTGCATTGCCGTTCGTGTCGATGAAATTACCGCCGAGTGTAATAGTCGTCGCATACGTCACTCCGTTGTCGGTCAGGGCACCTTCGAGATCCAAATTGAAGTGATGTCCGTTGCCATCAGCCGTAAAGTCGGAATCAAAGCTCCCGGCACCGAACAAGGTGCCATCGACAACATCGTCGTTGCTCTTGATAAAATTACCGGCGATCCCGTCGATGCGCGTTGTGTCAAAGTCCACTTCAAGCTGCAACTGGCCCATCATAACGGGTCCGGACGATTCCTCCTGCGCTATGATTGCACCGTTATAGATGGACGTGCCGCTTTCTGCCTCTAGCGTTGCGACGGACGACCTCTCGCTCAGCAATAACAGGTCACCGTCTTCATCGACATTCGAGTCTACCTCGCTGGACAAGGCGACATCAATATCGGCAAAGGTTGTGTAAGTCGTCGCAAACTCAAAGGGCTCGCTCGCGCCGTCACAGCCGGCAAGGCCAAGGGCACCGATAAGAAGAAGACTTGTCTTGGTCACAGTTTGCATCGGGTGTTCCTCTGGTCAG
>CAYZKE010000528.1:0-2640 GCA_964478505.1 uncultured Loktanella sp. | reverse complement strand
ATATTCCACGCGCCGATCCCGGGCTGGTTGGAATAGGCGTAGCGCCCGTATTGGTCGATCGCGCTGAACACGCTGTCGGGATGGAAACCGTCCATAAACGCGCAAGGCCCGTAATCAATGGTCTCGCCTGCAATCGAGACGTTATCTGTGTTCATCACCCCGTGGATGAATCCCAGCCCCATCCATTGCGCAATCAGTTTGGCATAGCGGGCAATCACCAGATCAAGCAGGTCCGCTGGGCCGGTCGCGTCGGGGTAGTGCCGCGCGATGACGTGGTCTGTCAGCGCTTGCAGCGCCTGCATATCCCCACGGCTGGCGAAGAACTGGAATGTGCCGACACGGATATGGCTTTGGGCCACGCGGGCGATCACGCCACCGGGCAGGCGTTCTTCGCGGTAGACGTCTTCGCCGGTGGTCACAGCGGCCAGCGCGCGGGTTGTGGGCACGCCCATCGAATGCATCGCCTCGGAGACAAGGTATTCGCGCATCACAGGCCCCAGCCACGCGCGCCCGTCGCCGCTACGTGAATAGGGTGTGGGGCCAGCGCCCTTGAGCTGGATATCGCGCCGGATGCCGTCTGTACCCACAACCTCACCCAAAAGCACAGCGCGCCCGTCGCCCAGCTGCGGGTTCCAGTTGCCGAATTGGTGACCGGCATAGACCTGCGCAAGCGGGGCAGCCCCGTCGGGGATATGGTTGCCTGCAAAGACCTGTGCGGCATCCGGTGCGGCCAGATCAGCAGGATCAATCCCGAGGATCGTGGCAAGTGCCGCATTTGTTGCAATCACCTGCGGGGCTTTCACCGGTGTCGGCAATTGCGCCGTGTACATCTGCGGCGGCAGTTTGGCATATGAATTGTCGAAAGGGATTTGCATTTACAGACGCGCCAGTCTTGCCGCCAGCAATGCATAAAAGCCCGAGGCATCGATATCCTTCATGAACAGCGCATTGGCGGGGCGGTCAGTCACGCGCCACCAATCAGCAACCGTCATGCCCAGAGTAAGCGGGCTTTCGGTTTCAATCTCGACGTTGATAAAGCGCCCTTCAAACAACTGCGGTTCGATCAGATAGGCGATGGTGCAGGGGTCGTGCAGGGGCGCGCCTTCGGACCCGTATTTCTCCATATCGAAGCGTTCGAAGAAATCGGTCCAGGCCGCAACCATATCGCCGACCTTTGTGTGCATGGACCGGAAGGCGTCGATGCGGTTATGCGTGGTCAGCGCCTTATGCGTCACATCCAGCGGCATCACGACCAGCGGCACACCTGCACCAAAGACGATCTTGGCGGCCTCGGGATCAACATAGATGTTGAACTCGGCGGTGGGTGTGATGTTGCCAACCTCGAAATAGGCACCGCCCATCAGGACGATCTCCTGCACGCGTTCGATAATATCGGGCGCGCGTTCAAAGGCGGTTGCGATATTGGTCAGCGGGCCGATGGGGCACAGGGTGACAGTGCCGCTGGGTTCGCGCCGCAGGGTCTCAATAATGAAGTCCACCGCGTGCTGCTCTTGCAAGGGCATCGTGGGGTCGTCCATCTGCGGGCCGTCAAGGCCGGTCTTGCCGTGGACATGCTCGGCCGTGACCAGCTTGCGTTTCATGGGCGCATCGCAGCCGGCAAAGACCTTGGTGTCAGGCTTGCCCGCCAGTTCACAGACAATCCGCGCGTTCTTTTCGGTCAGGGGCAGGGGCACGTTGCCTGCCACTGCCGTGATCCCCAGCACCTCGATATCCTCGGGCGATGCGAGGGCGAGCAGGATGGCGACGGCGTCGTCCTGTCCGGGGTCGGTGTCGATGATGATCTTGCGGGGGGCCATGCGTTTGTCCTGTCTTGCTTGCCCCTAAACTGGGGTGAAGGGCGGGCAGGGGCAAGGGGCTAGACGCGCCCTTGTGCCTTCAAACGCTGATAAAGTGCCTCTGACGCGGGGTCGCCTTTCTCAAGCGCGAAGATATAAGCATGGGTCAGGTAGAAACAGGCGGCATCCACGGTATCGGACACATCCGCAGCCTCTGTATAAAGCGCGACCAGCGCTGCGCGGTCATCGCGCGCATGCGCATCAAGCAGGCGGTTCTGGAGCGATGTCATGGGGTCGCAATATGCGCCGCGACTTTTTCCGCCACCCAATCGTGGAAGCAATGGGTGGGGCCGTCCATCGCGGGGCTGAACCGGCCACCGTCAAAACCGGGCGCATAGCGGCCCTTTTGCATGCCTTCGACCACAAAGATATCTTCCTCGAAAACCACCTTCCATTGCGCTGTGTTCTTTGCGCGCAAGGCGTCATCGGTTTGCGGTGCAGCATAGTAAAGGTGGATATGCTCGCGCGTTTGCGCGTGGCTCACAGGTTCCAGCACGATCACAAAGGCATGGTCGCGCTGCACGCCCAGCAGGACGTTTGGAAAGACGGTCAGATATTCGCCACCTTCGGTCCATTGCGCGTCAAGCCCTGCAAAATCGGGGAAAACCGCCCCGTCGTCACCTGTCAGCTGGCGGTAAACCAGCGTGCCTTGGCCCGAGAATTTGCCTTTCTCGTTGATGTTGTAATGATCCTCCAGCCGCGAATAGCTGTTCAGGCCGGGGTGGACCCACGGCAGGTGATAGCTCTCGCAATAATTCTCGACCGCCAGCTTCCAGTTGGTTTT
>CAYZKE010000527.1:0-2669 GCA_964478505.1 uncultured Loktanella sp. | reverse complement strand
CATAGGGGCTCTGCTACATCGCGCAGGATTTTGCTGCTCTCTCGTTTTCGTGAGGGCTAAGGAAGTTGCTCATTCGCGTCCTGTCACCGACGGGGCCCGCGGGTCTGGGCCCAAGATATCGGAAGGCTCCACGTGTCCGAAACTGCTGGTATTTCGACAGGCATCGCCACGCGCTATGCGACCGCTGTGTTTGACCTCGCCAAAGACGGCAAGGCAATCAAGACACTCGAATCAGATGTTGCTTCATTGGAAGCAGCGATGGCCGAAAGCGCCGATCTGCGTACACTGCTGACATCACCGCTTTACAGCCGCGAACAACAGTCTGCAGCAATCGTTGCGATTGCCAAGAAAATGAAACTTTCTGACACGACAAGCAACGTGCTCGCGCTTCTGGCGTCCAAGCGTCGCTTGTTTGTGCTGCCACAGCTGATCGCTGTTTTGCAGGACATGTTGGCAGAAGAGCGCGGCGAAGTGACTGCCGAAGTCACCACAGCCAAGGCGCTGACCAAGGCGCAGGCTGATAAGCTGGCGAAAACGCTCAAAGCTCAAGTGGGCAAATCTATTACCATCAAAGAAACCGTCGATGAATCAATCATCGGCGGTCTTATTGTCAAAGTGGGCTCCAAGATGATCGACACGTCGATCGCCTCCAAGCTCAACGCACTCCAGAGTAAAATGAAAGAGGTCGGATAAATGGCGATCCAAGCGTCTGAAATTTCTGCGATCCTGAAGGACCAGATCAAAAACTTCGGTCAAGAGGCCGAAGTTGCCGAAGTCGGTCGTGTGCTGAGCGTGGGCGACGGTATCGCCCGTGTTTATGGCCTCGACAACGTGCAGGCCGGTGAAATGGTTGAATTCCCCGGTGGTATCCGCGGGATGGCCCTGAACCTCGAATCCGACAACGTCGGTGTGGTTATCTTCGGTTCTGACCGCGACATTAAAGAAGGTGACGTTGTTAAGCGCACCAAATCCATCGTGGACGTGCCTGTTGGTGACGAACTCTTGGGTCGTGTTGTTGACGGTCTGGGTAACCCGCTGGACGGCAAGGGCCCGATCAAGACAAAGAAACGCGCTGTTGCTGACTCTAAGGCACCGGGCATCATCCCACGTAAATCGGTTCACGAGCCGATGGCGACCGGTCTGAAATCCGTTGACGCGATGATCCCGATTGGCCGTGGCCAGCGCGAATTGATCATTGGTGACCGCCAGACAGGTAAGACTGCTGTGGCGCTCGACACGATCCTGAACCAGAAGTCCTACAACGACGCTGCCGAAAAAGAGTACGACAAGCTGTACTGCGTGTACGTTGCGATCGGTCAGAAGCGTTCGACAGTTGCCCAGTTGGTGAAGAAGCTCGAAGAAAGCGGCGCGATTGAGTATTCGATCGTTGTGGCTGCGACTGCGTCCGACCCTGCACCGATGCAGTTCCTTGCACCTTATGCAGCAACCGCGATGGCCGAGCACTTCCGCGACAACGGCCGCCACGCGCTGATCATCTATGATGACCTGTCCAAGCAGGCGGTGTCTTATCGCCAGATGTCGCTGCTGCTGCGCCGCCCACCAGGGCGCGAAGCCTACCCAGGTGACGTTTTCTACCTTCACTCCCGCCTCCTCGAGCGTTCTGCAAAGCTGAACGAAGACAACGGTGCTGGGTCTTTGACCGCGCTGCCGATCATCGAAACCCAAGGTGGTGACGTGTCTGCGTTTATTCCGACAAACGTGATTTCGATCACCGACGGTCAGATCTTCCTTGAAACCGAACTCTTCTACCAAGGTATCCGCCCTGCGGTGAACACCGGTCTGTCGGTTTCGCGTGTTGGTTCGTCCGCGCAGACCAACTCGATGAAATCTGTTGCTGGTCCTGTGAAACTTGAGCTTGCCCAGTACCGCGAAATGGCGGCCTTTGCGCAGTTTGGTTCCGACCTGGACGCTGCAACACAGCAGTTGCTGAACCGTGGTGCCCGCCTGACTGAATTGATGAAGCAGCCACAGTACGCGCCGCTGACCAACGCAGAGATCGTTTGTGTCATCTACGCAGGCACCAAAGGCTATCTCGACAAGATCGCCGTCAAGGATGTTGGACGTTTTGAAGCAGGCCTGTTGAAGCACCTGCGCACAAACGCATCCGACGTGCTCGACATGATCACCAAGGAAGACCCGAAGATCAAAGGCGACGCCGAAGAAAAGATCAAAGCGGCAATCGACGCTTTTGCAAAAGACTTCGCGTAATCTTTGAGACAAAGGAGGCTTTGCTTTGCCAAGTCTTAAGGACCTGAAAAACAGGATCGAGTCGGTCAAATCGACCCGCAAGATCACAAAGGCCATGCAGATGGTCGCGGCTGCAAAACTGCGCCGCGCCCAGGATGCAGCCGAGGCGTCGCGCCCTTACACCGAACGGTTTAACGCCGTGATGGCCGGGCTTGCCGCATCGGTTGGCGGATCAGACACGGCACCAAAGTTGCTGTCCGGTACGGGCAGCGACCAGGTGCAGTTGTTGGTTGTCATGACTGCAGAACGCGGGCTGTGCGGTGGCTTTAACGGCAACATCGCAAAGCTGGCGAAAACCCACGCACAGAAGCTGCTCGCCGAAGGCAAGACAGTGAAAATTATCACCGTCGGCAAAAAAGGCCGCGATGCGATGAAGCGTGATTTCGGCAGCCTCTTTGTCG
>CAYZKE010000526.1:0-2669 GCA_964478505.1 uncultured Loktanella sp. | reverse complement strand
TCAGAAAAGCGGTCAGCGTGCTTGAACGCTGAATGTCAGAGTCTGGCTGAAACATTCATCACCTTTCTTCAAAAAAAGACCGCACAGTGAGCGCGGCCAGTCGGGGAGGTAAAATATCTTGTCACGGCTTGGTCGCAGCGCCATGTAACAGGCGCTGCGACCAGCGGTTAACCGTGCATGGACAAGCCGCCCGAAACCGATATCACCTGGCCGGTGATGAATCCGGCGTCATCCGACGACAGGAAGCAGATGATGCCAGGGTAATCTGTCGGCTGCGCCAGGCGCTTCATCGGAATTGCCCGCTTGAGACCTTCGGCAATTTTTTCACCAGCTTCGCCCTGGGCAACCTGTGCGAACAGCGGCGTATCGGTCGGGCCGGGGGCGACGGCGTTCAATTGAATACCTTTGCGTGCAAGTTCGCGCGCTACAGTCTTGGTGAACGATATGATGCCGCCCTTGCAGGCCGAATAGACAGCCTCGCCCGATGACCCGACGCGACCAGCGTCGGACGCGATATTGACAACGCGGCCACCACCGTTCTTCACCATGCCCGGAAGCACCGCGTGGTGCATGTTCAGCGGACCGTATAGATTGATGTCGATGACCTTTTTCCAGAGATCGACATCTGTATCGAGGAACGGTTTAATCACGTCCCAGCCGGCGTTGTTCACCAGCGCATCGATCGGGCCTCCGGCCTCGAATTCGGCCACCGCCTTGTCGACCTGGGCGCGGTCGGTGATATCTACCTTGAAGGCCTGCGCCTTTCCGCCAGCCTCGGTGATCAGTCGGACAGTTTCTTCCGCCCCATCCTTGTTCAGATCGAAAACGGCGACTTCGGCACCTTCTTCGCCGAACCGTCCGCAAACCGCGCGACCAATGCCGCTGCCGCCGCCGGTCACGATGACCCGTTTCCCACTCAACCCTCGCATAAGGAGGTCCTCCTTCTCCAATAGACCTTCGTAGAGAACTTGATTCGGTACGTTCTCCTTCATATTCTAACATTTGTTAGAATTATTGCAATGGACAGCCTCACCACCGGCAAGTATCGACATGGAATGGTACAGATGACAGACGCAGCCAAGAGAGCAGACGATGATCTGAGCAAGTCGGAGAGAACCCGCGAAGCGATCCTTTCGGCGGCCGCTCGACTTTTTCGGTATGAAGGTTATCACGCGACGACGATGCGCGATATCGCGCAGGAAGCGGGCGTTGAGGCCGGCAGCATATACTACCATTTTCAATCCAAGGATCAGATTCTCACCGAGGTTCTGGAACTTGGTGTGCGTCAGCTCTACGAAACGGTCAGTCAAATCGTTCGGGTTGCAAAGAAGAATCCGGAGGATTTCCGCAGGACTTTCGCATTGCTGATCGAAACCCACCTGACCTACCTGTTGACTGAGAGCGATTTCACCTCGGCCAATATCCGGAACTATCCGATGTTGTCGGATGAAACACGCGCTCCCCACCGTGATCTGCGTGCCTCTTATGCAGCAGCCTGGGGCAATTTCCTGAAAGAAGCAAAACGTAACGGTCACCTTCGAAGAGACATATCCATTACTGTGATCCGCCAGTTCATCCTGAGTGCCATGAACTGGACCGTGGAATGGTACGATGTCGAAAAGTATCCGGTGCACATCCTCGCTGAACGTATGAGCAAGCTGATACTTGACGGTATGTGTTTGGATCGCAGAGCTGAAACAGAAGGTCTGAAGCTGACCCCCGCCGCTCCCGTCAATATCCTTGATACCAACGGCAAGGCCGCGAAGACCCGCGCAGAGATCCTGCGAGTGGCGGCGCGCGTTCTGAGGGACAATGGCTACAAGGCGACAACGCTGCGGAAGATCGCTGACGAATCGGACATGAAGGCGGGTAGCGTCTACTACCATTTCAAATCCAAGGAAGCGATCGTGGACGAGGTACTCAACGAAGGGTTAAGCGATCTGCTATCCGGTGTCAGTGCAGCCGTTCAGAAGTTCGATTCCCCATGCGATCATCACACCAGAATAGCAACCGCAATCTGGACGCATCTCGATTTTCTCTTTAAGGCAAGCGAGTTCACCTCAGCGAACATCAGAAGTTATGGGATGCTGCCCAACCACTTTCGGGAAAGGCACCGAGGCATTCGCCACGACTACGGACGACTTTGGGACATGATCCTTCGCGAAGCGCAGCAAGACGGTGCCATAAGGTCGGATATCAAGATCGTTCCTTTGCGCCAGGTGATGTTGGGTGCCTTGAACTGGACGGTAGAGTGGTTCGACCCGAACAAGGCAGGAGTGGAAGGGTATCTCTCACTGCCTGAGTTCTCCGGTATGCTCATCAAGCTTCTGCTGGAAGGAATTTGCAACCGGGAAACCGCCCCGTCCACAGGACAAGGCACGACCTGAAAGCAGTCGCAGTGGTCAGACCAGAAGGAAGTGATACAGCCCTTCCGCAACCGCCTTTTCCCGGTCCGTCTGCCAGGTGATCACGCTGACGCTCGCCATCCGCTTGCCCTTGCGCGTCACGTTGGCGCGGGCAAAAAGCGGGCCCTTCACGCCAGGTCGGAGGTAATCGACGGTCAGGTTAATCGGCTTGGCCGGGACATCCGCGAAGTCGGGCTGTACCGCGATCGCGGCCGTGGCTTCCATGAAACTCGCGATGATTCCGCCATGGTAGTACTCCATGAC
>CAYZKE010000525.1:0-2672 GCA_964478505.1 uncultured Loktanella sp. | reverse complement strand
TTTTTGCTGCTCATTCTGCGGCCTCCGTTCTGGCGCTGTCTTGTTCCCAAGATTTCAGCACGGTGGTTTTGAATTCGTTATAGGCCCGGTCGAAGCTTTGACGGGCCCGCTTCCATGTCTCGCGGGTCATCTGGCGGTAGTCCTGTTCGTAGACGCTCATCTGGAAGCGCCCCGACTGTTCGACTGCCCGCGTCATCTCGATCGGGTTAAGGCAGACATCCGCGCCAAAAACATTGCGGAAGGCCTCCATCATCGCGTTGTGTAGCGGATTGTTCTGCTCGAAGCGGGTCATCAGCAGACGCACGTCCTTGAATTCTTTCGGCAGGCTGAGACCAGCGTCTTCGGCCAGACCAGCGAACCCTTCCGAGATATCCTCCATCGCGTCGCCCAACTGACCGAGATAGCTGGTGGTGCTGTCGTATTCCCAATAGCCAGGGCCGGAGGGGATATAAAGGATATCGGATGCAAAGGCCGCGTTGAGCGACTGGTAGCCGATGGCGGGCGGGCAGTCGAAGATGATCAAGTCGTATTGATCATCGGGCAGTTCATCGAGGTAGCGGGCGACGCAACCAAAGAAGCTCCATGCCTTGTGCAGACTGCGGTACTGGGCGCTGGCAAATTCGACGAAAGCTGCGTTGGCGCAGGATGGGATAATGTCGATGGTGGGCCAGCAGGTCCGCTGGATGAAGTCCTGGAACCGCTGCGCGCCGATCGACTGCACATCGTCCGGCAGTTCGCTGGAAGCAGGGTAGGGGCAGTCGTCGGGATCGTCGTAGCTTTCCATGATCCGGTCTGCCTCGCGGCAGAGGTCACGGCACATTATCCCCCAGACGGTGTTCCATTCCTTGACCTCGACGATCCCCATCGAATGCGTGAGCGTCGCCTGCGGGTCGAAGTCGATGCAAAGCACACGGTAGCCATCAAGGGCTGCAGCATTCGCCAGATGCTGGGCGACGACCGTCTTGCCGACGCCGCCTTTGAAATTGCTAACTGCTACGCGCATCGCGCGCCCCTTAGGACGGCGGGGCAGGAGAGTCTTGCCACGAAACTTGATCCGGCGGCGCAACTCGTTGATCTCGTCCAACGCGAACCAGCGCTGGCGGCCGTCGTCTTCAGTCTCGCCCTGCGGCAGTGACGGATCATCCGCCAGCTTCTTGCGAAGCGTATCTGCGGGGACATCGAACATGAACTGGCTGATCTCCCAGATCGAGAAGGGACGGAGCGTCTTCACCTCGCCGGGAGAGAATGTCGCGCGGCGCACGGCGGCTTGCTGCGAGAGGCTCCGCTCGTTCATGGCTTGAAGGTCTACATGGGTTCTCATGGTCTACTCTTGTTTTTTGCTGCTAAGTCGTGAATAACGGGAAACGGGAAAAACTGCAAAAAAGAAAATCCGTAATCTTCATTTTTCCGCCAAATACGGGAAAGAACGGGAAAACTGGGCAATCGATCACAATATTTGGTGACACAAATTCACAAGATCTCGAAATAAGGTGACATGACGGGCTGAATATGGTGACATGAGTTATGTCCCCCTTAACCAATATAACCTAATTTCTTTCATTTTGATTTTGATATTGGGTTTTCTCGTTTTTACAGCACGGTTGACAGAAAACGGGAATTCATGTCTTGCTTAACGCTAAGCAGAATCGGCAAAAAGGCCGGCGCTTGAGGCAAGACAGTGAGACCCGCGATGGATGCGAAACGCCTGACTGGTGTGAACGCCAGTTCCTTGAAGTATGACCTTTTGACGGCGCTTTCAGTTGCTGGGCTACATCAGGATTCACGTCACCAGATTTCACTGTCACGGCTCACCCTGCTGATCACGGCGCGGTATAACTGGCGGTTGGATGAGTTCTGTGTCGGCCAGCGCGATCTGGCGCGGATGTGGAATGTCACCGAGCGCACGGTGAAGCGTGAAATCAAGTACTGGCTCGAGACGCGGATCGTTATCTGCAAGCGCCGCGGCGTGCGAGGCAGGGTAGGGGCTTACCGTTTGAACTACCCCGAGATCTATCGTCATTCCGAGCCCTATTGGTCCGCTGTCGGTCCTGATTTTGAGGAACGTATGGCCGAGACCCATCCGGTGCAGCAGAGCAAGGTTGTTGCGGTTGATTTCCAAGGCAAAGTCAGCCCGCCCACAGCAGTGGCGCCCGAGTGTGACACGCACACAAACCCTGCGACCTGGCGGGCGGCCTGCCACCGGATGAAGGGGCTGCATCCGGCACATTACCAAAACTGGATCGGTCTGTTGCGCTTTGCCGGCGATGACGGTGAGTGCATCACGCTCTATGCGAACAATCAGTTCGTGGCACATTACGTCCAGACGCATCTGATTGGGATTGTCATGGAAGCTGTCGAGGCCACGCTTGGACCGCGCCGACGGATTGTGGTGCGGGTGTCCGGGTAGGGCATGGGGCCTGCGGAGTTAGCCGCCTCTATTCTCCGCACATCTTGCGCCGAATATCATTGCCCCGCGGAGATTGTGCGGTATAATATCCGCAAGGATTGCGTAAAATATGACCTACATTTACCAGATCACCGATTGGCCCCAGTTTACCTGGGATAAGGCCAAGCTGTCTTTACAACTTGCTGCGGTCCGTCACCGTCAGGGCAAGCTCTTGGGACGCATGGAGGGTCTCGGCTTTGATCTTCGCAACGAGGCGATGCTCCGA
>CAYZKE010000524.1:1378-2673 GCA_964478505.1 uncultured Loktanella sp. | reverse complement strand
CGCGCTTGCCCCAGGCCTTGGCCTGGCTGAAGTCGTTCTTCCAGGTGTCGAAGCATTTCTCCTCCTCCCAGCGGCGCGAGTAGAGGAAGGCGATGAGTCCGGGCTGCAGATCGAGCTCGTTGGTCAGGAACTCCACCAGATGCCCGCGCCGGGTCCGATAGGTGATCAAACGCCAAAACTCCCGCGCGCTTCGCAGCGTGATGCGCAGATCCTTCACGACGCCTTCGTTGGCCGGCAGGTCGGCAACCGCCATGCCCTCGGTCGAATCGACGCACAAGCTGCTCTTCATGCGGGTGATCATGGTGATCCCCGAGCGCTTTTTCTTTTTGTCCCAAAACGGGGCATCGATGAAGGCGCGATCGACCAGCCACAAGGCGCCCTTGTGTCGGGTCATCGCTCGTTCGGATTGGTCGTAGTCGCGCAGCAGCATCGTCTCGTGACGACTGCGGGTATCGACGTGAACATCGCCAACACAACCCAGACGCACGTCATAGAAGCTCAGCAAGGCATGCCCCTTGGGGTTGTCCTCACCGCCCTGGCCGGGCGTACAGCGCCCGTAGTGGGCG
The DNA here is from genome assembly GCA_964478505.1 of uncultured Loktanella sp. Classification (GTDB taxonomy): domain Bacteria; phylum Pseudomonadota; class Alphaproteobacteria; order Rhodobacterales; family Rhodobacteraceae; genus Yoonia. The sequence continues at coordinate 2,107 of CAYZKE010000524.1, read as the reverse complement.
CTTTCGCTCTGGTAGGTGCCGTCGGTCGCATACACCGGGCGTCCTACCAACTCGGCGAATCCCGCCAACCGGTCGGGCAACACCGCCCGCGCCTCGGTCAACAACGGTGCCAACACCGCCTCCAAGATGGCGCGCCGACGCGGCGAAGAAAGCGCGTCCGACCAAGTGGACCGGGCCAGCGGTGCCCGCAGTGCCTCTCCCGGCTCCAAGTGCAGCAGCGCCTGCACCTGCTCGCGCAGTGTAGGCATCCCTTGCAGATGGCGAAGTACCCCCAGAGCAATGAAATCCGTCATACGCAACACGCGCGAGCGTGCATCCGAACCGCGCACCTGCATCAAGGCATTGGTCAGCGGCGCCAGCAACTCACCCAGGACGGTTTGATTCGTGAGGCTGTTCATTAATGCGGTCAGTCGCCTGGTGATCATGGGATGCTCCGATAACGTATTGTTTCTACAACACATATCGCGACCATCCTGCCAAGTCGATGTCAAGTGTTTATTTGCGGATTTCGAAACCTTTTTTGCCGAATAATTATCCGGCTCATAGCGCGATTCTATATCTCACATCGCGTCTATCATTAAATGACCCCGCAATCCGCGTATAACGCGAGCGGCGCCGCTTCATGGGCCGCCTGCCTGCTTCGACCGAAAAGTAGACCGGACACCGTTGCGTTTGACACACTCAGTTCACCCCCCGCATCTTCATCATTCTCGATCTGGAAGACCATGA
>CAYZKE010000524.1:0-1368 GCA_964478505.1 uncultured Loktanella sp. | reverse complement strand
GCTCTCGCGGACAGCGGTGATCGAGGCCACCATGCCCTGGCGGCAGGGCCAAGTCGGCTAGGTCGAAAGAGGCCGTATCCCGCCAGAAAGCAATTCTGGTCCCCACCCCGGTCGACGACCGCAACATCCTGTGGATTCAATCCGTCAACGCAACACTCAAATCTCGATGATGAAAGTCAGGAGTGTTGCAGATGAAACAGAGGCCGCGGATCTATTACACCGATGCTCAGAAGGCGCTAATGTGGGATCGCTGGCAGAAGGGCGAATCGTTGGCCAGCATAGCCCGCCTGTTCGACCGAAATCATTCCTCCGTTGAGCGCATCATCAAGGAGTCGGGCGGGATACGCCCGCCACCGCGAAGACGTTCCAAGCTGGTGTTGAGTCTTGCGGAACGTGAGGAGATCTCTCGCGGCATGGTTGCCGGTGATTCGATGCGTTGCATTGCCGCCTCGCTGGGGCGAGCCCCGTCCACCATCAGCCGCGAGCTCAAGCGCAACGGCGGGCGAGCGCGTTACCGGGCCAGCAACGCCGATGAGGCTGCCTGGGAGCGGGCTCGTCGTCCGAAGACCTGCAAGCTGGCCGGTCAGCCGGATTTGGTGTGGATGATCACCAAGAAGCTACAGTGTCAGTGGTCACCCGAGCAGATCGCCGGTTGGCTGAAGCGACGATACCCGGCTGATGAGCGCTACCACGTGTCGCACGAGACCATCTACAAGAGCCTGTTCATCCAGGCCCGCGGGGTGCTGAAAAAGGAGCTTCTGGCCTGTCTGAGGACCCAGCGGGCGATGCGTCGCTCCAAGCATGCGAGCCTCAAGGGGCAAGGATTCGGCAAGATCGTGGGCGCCGTCTCGATCCATGAGCGGCCCGCTTCCGTAGAGGATCGCGCAGTCCCCGGTCATTGGGAGGGAGATCTACTCGCCGGATCCAAGAACAGCTTCATCGCTACCTTGGTAGAGCGGCAGACCCGCTACGTGATCCTGGCCAAGGTCGAGAACAAGAACACCGACACGGTGATCCTGGCGCTCATCAACCAAGCCCGCAAGCTGCCAAGCGAACTGTGTAAATCGCTGACCTGGGATCGTGGACCAGAGCTATCGGACCACAAGCAATTCACCCTGGCGACGGATGTTCAGGTGTACTTTTGCGATCCGAACAGCCCGTGGCAACGGGGGTCGAATGAGAACACCAACCGACTGCTGCGACAGTATTTCCCGAGAGGCACTGATCTGTCGGTCCACTCACAGGGAAAGCTCAATGCCGTCGCCCGTCAGCTGAATGAACGACCGCGCAAGACGCTAGGCTATGAGACACCAGCAGAGCGATTTCATGCATGTGTTGCGTCGATCGGTTGAGCCCACACCTCATTGC
>CAYZKE010000523.1:0-2679 GCA_964478505.1 uncultured Loktanella sp. | reverse complement strand
AATGTCGCCCACCAGCACGACAGGCACATTGGCAGCACAGGCAAAGCCCATGTTGGCGATATCGCCTGCGCGCAGGTTCACCTCGGCGGGGCTACCTGCGCCTTCGACAATCACCAGATCGCGGCCTGCGCCAATGCGCTGGAAACTTTCCAGCACCGGGGGCAGTAGTTTTGCTTTCTGTTTGCCGTAATCACGCGCTATCATCGTCGCAAAGCGTTTGCCCTGCAAGATGACCTGCGCGCCGATATCGGTTTCGGGTTTCAGCAACACGGGGTTCATATCGACCATCGGTTCCAGCCCACAGGCCAAAGCCTGCAACGCCTGCGCGCGCCCGATTTCCCCACCATCTGCTGTCACGGCTGCGTTGTTGGACATGTTCTGCGGCTTGAAGGGGGCCACGGACATGCCGCGCTTAACGCAGGCGCGCGCAATGCCCGCCACGAGCATGGATTTGCCAACATTCGAGCCGGCCCCTTGGATCATGATCGCTTTGGTCATCGGTACTCCTTTGGGTCACTTCATAGGGGTGCGACGGGCGCGGGGAAAGAGGATGAACACAGCAGCGCATCTGATTTTCGGGTAAGATCATATGGTAGGGCAGGCACACATGGCTGGCCACAAGTGCATGCGCACCCTGATCCTCTTCGCCATACTGTTCGCGGGGGGGGGGCTGAAACAAAAAACGCGGCCCACTGGGCCGCGTCTTTAACGCAAAACTGCCGGTCGAAACCTAAGCAGCACGTGCCTCTTGCTCGGCTGCATTGCGGCGTTCACTTTCTTCGCGTGACAGTGCGACGGAAGTCCGTACACCTTTACCCACGAATTCCATCAAACCGCTTACAACCCGCTCATTCGGGTCGATACCCGCACATGACAAAACTTCACGGCCATCACGTGACCGCGCCCAGCGTGCAATTTGCTCTGGGCCGTTTCCGTATTTCTTGTCATCTGCAATAGCATCGTCGAGAGCTGCCAGTACCACGGCAGCAAAGAGTTTGCGGGCACGGTTGCCTTGTTCGTTGTTAAAGGCTGTACCGTCGACGAAATCTCTCATCATATTTCCTTTTTTTGCTCTTGTAGTTCCCGCGTAGGGGCCCTTATGCCCGTTTTGATCCGATTCGGGGGTTCTCTTTTGGAATGGCAGGTATGCGCTCAGTGCATGGCTTGTGCCGCAAAAAGAGACCACGATTGGTTGAACTTGCCAGCTCCCCACCAGCTGGATATAGGCTGCGATTGAAACCTTTCAACCTTTCTTAACAATCTAAAGAGCCTCAGACCCATGCCCAAAATCAACGGTAATGAAATTCGTCCCGGCAATGTCCTTGAACACGAGGGCGGTCTTTGGGGCGCTGTAAAAGTAGATCACGTCAAGCCCGGCAAGGGCGGTGCCTTTGCACAGGTAGAACTGAAAAACCTGCGCGACGGGCGCAAGCTGAACGAACGTTTCCGGTCCGCCGACAAGGTCGAACGTGTGCGTCTGGACCAGAAGGACCAGCAGTTCCTGTTTGAAGAAGGCGATATGCTGACATTTATGGACAGCGACACCTATGAACAAATTGCATTACCATCCGATATCCTGGGCGACCGACGCCCGTTCTTGCAGGACGGTATGATGGTCAAGATCGAATACTATGGCGAAGAGGCGCTGAACGTCAGCCTGCCACAGAAAGTTGTCTGCAAAGTCGTTGAGACCGAGCCTGTCGTGAAGGGCCAGACAGCCGCCAACAGCTTCAAGCCAGCGGTCCTCGACAATGGTGTGCGCGTCATGATCCCGCCTTTCGTAGGTCAGGACGAAGATATCGTGGTGAACACTGAAACGTTCGAATACGCCGAACGCGCCTAAAACTACTTCAGGCGGGTGAGGGTTGCCTCGCCTGCCTGCATCGGGCCATCGGCCCGGTCAAAGCGCAGAAATGCGATCGCCTTATCGCCATCAACGGTGTGCAATTTACCCACCGGTTTCCCGTCAGCCGTGATCGGATCCCCCGGCGCTGCTTTGCCTGTGACAGAAACAAGCGCCAAACCCTTCTTCAGCGTCGTTTTGTGTTTCATCCGCGCAACGATTTCCTGCCCGACGAAACAGCCTTTTTTGAAGTCCACGCCGTGCAGACGCTCAAAGCCAGCTTCCAGAACATAGGTCTCATCGTCGAGTTCGATGCCTGTTTCAGGGATCAGATTTGCGACACGGAGCGCGTTCCAGTCAGTTTCGTCGCTGATATCTGTATCGCCATAGGCGCGCCAGCCAAGTGCGTCATGGCGTGGGTCGGCATAGGCGCCCTCGGGTGCGGTGCCCGTGCCGCGTGACACAACCAGATCAGTCTGCTCAATCGTCACCGCCGCGCGCAACCGGTACATCATAAGCCGCTGGCCAAGTTTCTGCGCATGGGATGTTGCGACATCAATCAGCAGGTGGTCCTGTTGTCCGATCACGAAAAAGTCGGCAATGAACTTGCCCTGCGGCGTCAGCAGTGCCGTGTATATGATCGCGCCATCGGCACGCAGCACATCGTTTGTCACCAAACCTTGCAAGAACGATATGCGGTCGTCACCACCAATCGAAAGGACGGTCCTGTCAGACATCTTCTGTGCTCTCCTCTTGCGAAAACTGCAGGCGGTGCAGGTCCGCGTAAATGCCGCCACGCGCCAAAAGCGTTTCGTGGTCGCCCTGATCAACAACGC
>CAYZKE010000522.1:0-2687 GCA_964478505.1 uncultured Loktanella sp. | reverse complement strand
CCCCGGCGATGTGCCGGGGCTTTGGTAGACCTTGTGGTCAATCGTTTACATGGACGGCAGGATAACCGCGTCGATCACGTGGATCACACCGTTCGATGCTTCGATGTCAGCTGTGACGACGTTTGCGCCGTCAACCATCACGCCACCTTCGGTCATGATTGTGACGTCAGCACCGTTTACGGTTGTCGCCATCATGTTGTTGCTCAGGTCTGTGGACATCACTTTGCCTGGGACAACGTGGTAGGTCAGGATCGCGGCCAGTGCTTCCGGATCGGCAAGCAGACCTTCAACTGTACCTTCTGGCAGTGCAGCAAAAGCTTCGTCTGTTGGTGCGAAAACAGTGAACGGGCCTTCACCCTTCAGTGTCTCAACCAGACCGGCCGCTTCAACAGCTGCAACCAAAGTTGTAAAGCTGCCTGCATCAATCGCTGTGTCGACGATGTCTTTCGAGTGGCCTGCTGCAAAGGCGGATGTTGATGTCAGGGCAGCTGTCGTTGTCAGTGCGATAAAAGTTCTGCGTAGCATTTGTTTTCTCCTAGTTTCAAAGCATGCCTTGTCGGTGGCATTGTGCTTTTTACGAAGGCAGATCGCCTTGGATCATGGGGGAATTTTGCCGACGCCGCTTGACGAAAACAGCATTTCACCTAAGCCGCGATGATTTGCTGTTTCCAGTCACAGGTGCGTGAAACTTTGTGATTGATCCCGTATATTTTTGGAACATTTCAATGATCTGGCGGCAACGTGAGACATCTTTCAAACGTTATCCCCTATATACTGTCAGGAACTGAAAAGATCGGAGATCCAAGATGGCATATCGCTGGACCAATACTTTGACAAAGGCTGACGTCACACCAAAGTCGGCTTATCTGAACCGGCGCCAGATTCTGGCGGGCACGATCGGCCTTGGCGCGATTGGCCTTGCGGGCCGCGCCGCCGCACAGGGCGACCTCGAACCCAACACGCTGGAAGAGATCACAAGCTACAACAACTTCTACGAGTTCGGCACTGGCAAGAATGACCCGGCCCAAAACGCACATAAGATGGTGACATCGCCTTGGTCCATCAAGGTGGATGGGATGGTTGATAACCCTGGTGACTACGCGCTGGACGATTTGTTGGCGGGTCTATCGGTTGAGGATCGCCTGTACCGTTTCCGTTGTGTCGAGGCGTGGTCAATGGTCGTGCCGTGGAACGGGATCGAGCTTGCGGATATCCTCGATAGGGTCGGGGTTCAGTCGCGCGCAAAATATGTGGCTTTTGAAACGGTCGTGCAGCCAGAGAACATGATCGGCGTCCAGCGTCGCGTTCTGGATTTCCCTTATGTCGAGGGCCTGCGCCTTGACGAGGCAATGCACCCGCTGACCATCATGGCGACAGGGATTTATGATGAGCCGCTCTATAACCAGTCCGGCGCGCCGATCCGTTTGGTCGTGCCGTGGAAGTACGGGTTCAAGTCGATCAAATCCATTGTGCGGATTACGCTGACCGATCGTGAACCCCCGACCAGCTGGAACAAGGCCAACGCACGCGAATACGGCTTCTATAGTAATGTGAACCCGAATGTGGACCACCCGCGCTGGAGCCAGGCAACCGAGCGGCGCATTGGCGGCGGTCTCTTTTCCACACGTCAGGACACGCTCATGTTCAACGGTTATCCCGAAGTCGCCCCGCTTTATGCAGGCCAGGATCTGAGCGTGGATATCTAACGTGACGGTGGCCCAACCCATCAACAGCGTTTTGCGTCGGTTGCCCGCAGGTACAATATATATCGCCAGCGCGCTTTACGCCTGCTGGGAGTTTTGGCGCGCCCTGAACCAGCTTGGCCCCTATCTGGTCGAGCCGATCAATGTGCTGGAACGGGCCTATGGTGAAATCGCCCTGATCCTGATGGTGGCGGGATTAACCGTTACACCGCTGCGCAAATGGACCGGTCTGAACCTGCTCAAGTTCCGGCGCGCGATCGGGGTCAGTGCATTCTTCTTTGTGCTGGCGCATTTCCTGGTTTTCGCGGTTCTTGATGTGCAAAGTCTTAGCCGCGTCTGGGAAGAAGTCGTGAAGCGCCCCTATGTCACCGTCGGAATGGCGTCATTCGTGATGTTGATTCCGCTCGCGATGACATCAAACAACCTGTCCCTGCGCAAAATGGGGGCCGCGTCCTGGCGCAAGCTGCACAAGCTGACCTATCCGGCCGCGGTTCTGGGCGCGTTGCATTATCTCTGGCTGGCAAAGGGTTTCCAGATTGAGCCGCTGATCTATTTGGTTGTGGTGCTGGCACTTGTCGGGGCGCGGTATGTGTCTCTGGAACGGAAGCGACAGCCAGCGTCGGGGTAAAGCACCCGACATTGCGACATTGCCCACGGACCCGGCAGCGAAAACTGCCGGGTCTTTGTGTGGTGAGGAGGTGAATCAGAATGAATCACCATCTCAGCTTCATCTCAAAGCCTTAAGATAGTGTGAATAGCAGCGATTCAGAGCGATTTTGGTACGTGAGTCTTCGTGAAACTTGAAGGCTCTAGTAGGAGACTCTGTGGATAACCCCAAATCTGGTATGTTCTGTTTCTATTCTGCCTAAGAAAATTGCGACAACGAGGGGTGCTGGCGCATTTAAATGACTGCAAGTCACTAAAAACAAACGAATAAACAGAGATGTCATAAAAAATGCACTTTTCTCGAAAAAAGGGGTTGCG
>CAYZKE010000521.1:0-2703 GCA_964478505.1 uncultured Loktanella sp. | reverse complement strand
GAAATCAAGCGCTGCGCACGGGTTCCTTCATTGTCACAAGTTCTTCGGCCATTGTCGGATGAACCGCAACGGTCCGGTCAAAATCCTCTTTTGTAGCGCCCATTTTCACGGCAATCCCCGCCAGCTGGATCATCTCGCCCGCATGATCTGCGACGATATGACAGCCCAGCACCTTGCGGGTTTCTTTGCTGACCACGAGTTTCATTAACACCCTGTCCTCACGCCCCGCAAAGGAGTGGTTCATTGGCTTGAAGGATGTGCAATAGACTTCAATCGGTTCTTTTTCGCGGGCTTCCTCTTCGGTAAGGCCAACGGTGCCCAGTTCGGGCTGCGTAAAGACAGCAGAGGGGATCAGTTCATGATCCACTGCCGTCGGATTACCCTTAAAGACCGTTTCCACGAACGCCATGCCTTCGCGGATCGCAACAGGTGTCAGTTGTACGCGATTGGTCACGTCACCGATCGCATAGATCGAAGGGACGCGCGTTTGGCTATATTCATCGACAACGATTTCGCCGCGACGGCCAACTTCAACGCCTGCGTCCTCAAGCCCCATATCATCGGTATTGGGTGCGCGCCCGGTGGCGAACATGACCTGATCATAGACCTTTTCCGTGCCATTGGTGGCCTTGACCCAGATACCATGCCCAGCCGATTTCTGTGGCAAGGTTGCCGGTTTGCCGCCTTCCATAGGCACACTCTTATGCACGCCCGCCAGATCCTCGGCTGTTGCGGCGCGCATCTCGACGATGTTGGTGCCAAGGTGCAGATCGACGCCTTTGGCACGCATCCCTTCGGCCACCAGACCGCGGGCCTCGTCATCAAAGCCGCGCAGAATTTGGGCACCGCGGTAGAATTGCGTCACCTGCACGCCCAGCCCGTTCAGGATGCCTGCAAACTCGGACGCGATATAGCCGCCGCCCACAATCAGGATGGATTTCGGCATCTCGTCCAGCAGGAAAATCTCGTTCGAGGTAATGCCCAGTGCGGCCCCGGGCATATCGGGAATGATCGGGCGCCCGCCGGTTGCGATGAGAATGTGCTTGGCTGTCACATCCTTGCCCGTTGACAGCGTCACTGTGTGAGGGTCTTTCACCTTTGCGCGGGCATCAATGATTTCGACACCCGAACCATCCAAGAGCTTGCGGTAAATGCCTTCCAGACGGTCCAGCTCGGTGTTCAGCTTGGCGCTGAACTTGGACCAGTCAAATGGCCCCTCCTGCACGTCCCAGCCGTAAGCGCGGGCGTCGTCGAACATCTCGGAATAGCCCGAGGCAAACACCATCAACTTTTTTGGCACACAGCCGCGGATCACGCAGGTGCCGCCCATGCGGTATTCTTCGGCCAGACCCACCTTCGCCCCTGTTGCGGCCGCGACGCGCGCCGCGCGAACACCGCCAGAGCCACCACCGATCACAAAAAGATCATAGTCAAAAGTCATGTTTTGGCTCCGTTTTCTGCCTCTGGCGGGCTTGAAGGTAGATTGGGACGCGCGGCCTGCACAGCGCCGGTGATAGCATCCACCGCATCTGGGGTCAGCATCTTGCGGCTGCAACCGATGTAACGATCTTTCACGTCACCTTGATGGCGATAGGCAAAGACCAAAGCACGTTGATCCGCTCCGAGGCTCGCCCATTGCAACTCATCCCACTTGAACGAGACTGTGCGCAGCGGGCGATGCAGTGTCAGACCATCGGGGTCCAACCGGCCCAGACTGGGGGTGCGCAGATAGCTATAGGCGATAAATACAGCCCAGACCCCGCATAACAGACCAAGGACAACCTCGATCGCTGTGCCCGATGTGATAAAATCGTACCAAAGCCAGCTGACCATCGAGAACGTCAGAATGGTAAAGAAATGCTGGCGCTGTGTGCGTTTGAATTCCATGGATCAGGGATCAGTCCGCGATATCGACAAAGATGTTGTCATCATCCAGCACATCGAACCGGATCACATTGGACGCATTATTGGTGATGTCACGGGTGGTCACACGGCCATCGCCGTAACCCACAATGACGACATCGCAGATATCAATAAAGAGACCGTTTTCCACAACGCCAGGTATCTGGTTGATCACAAAGCTGAGCTGGCGGGGATTCCCGATCCGTTTGAGATGCAGATCAAGGATAAAGTTCCCCTCGTCCGTCACAAAAGGCTGATCGCCTTTCATCCGCAACACAACATCGCGCCCCAAGACATCCATGCCGGTCAGGGTTTCAGCGATCAGCCCTTGGGTGATCGACAGCCCGAAGGGTACGACTTCGACAGGCAGAGGAAATGCGCCCAGAGTGTCGACTTTCTTGCTCGCGTCGGCGATCACGATCATGCGGTCGCTTGCAGTGGCCACGATCTTTTCATGCAGATGCGCCCCGCCTCCGCCCTTGATCAAGTTCAGGTTCTCATCAAACTCATCGGCCCCGTCAAAGGTCAGATCAAGCCACTTGGCCTCATCCAATGTCATGATATCGATCCCAACCTTCTTGGCCAGCAACGCTGTGCGCTTGGACGTAGGCACGCCTTTGATCTTGAGGCCTTCTTCGCGCACCATCTCGCCCAGACACTGCACCAGCCACTCGGCGGTGGACCCTGTGCCAAGGCCAACTTTCATCCCGGATTCGACAAACTCTGTCGCTTGTTTGGCCGCGACAAATTTTGCTTTGTCGATGGGGGAGAGTTCACCCGACATAAATCCACTCCGAAATC
>CAYZKE010000520.1:492-2712 GCA_964478505.1 uncultured Loktanella sp. | reverse complement strand
TAGGTCTGATGCTTGGTGTGGCTTTTGGCAGGCGGCGTAGGGGTGCATCGAAATGCAATCAACTCAAAAAGATAAATTGCGCAATATGTATTATTGATATATGAAGGAAGGAGAAGAGAAGGACGTTGGCAGGATATGCCACTTGTCTGCGACATTTGTCCGAGGGGTCTAGAGATGAAGACAGGAAGACCAAAACGCCTCAAGTTGGAGCAGCGCATTGAACTGGCGCGGCGCTACCATGCAGGTGAAACCCCCAAGGTCTTGGCCGAAGCCTACGGCGTCTCTCGCAGGCATGTGACGCGGCTTGCCAAGAAAGAGCAGGGCGAGGGTCTCGCTGTGCGCGATCCCTCTGAGCGGGTCAGTTTCCGCGCCTCAACCTCAGAGGTCGCAGCCTTTGATGCAGAGTGGCAGACACGTGGTTTTGCCAACCGCTCTCAAGCCCTCAATGCAGTGTTGCGCGGAAGGTGTGGATTCCTTGATGTGCCCCGTGATTTGGTCACTGAGTTCTGTGCAAGCTGGCGACAAGCCAAGGATGTCAGCGATGCAGGTTTGGCGCTCGCAAAGGCGGTGCATCGCGGCAAGGTGTCTGTGTCATCTGAGGACCGTGCTTTGCTCGTCTCATTGCTTGATCTGGCGCAGCTTATGAGCCGTGAGCTTGGTCAGATGAAAGATGCTGCGCAGGTCCGGCGCAAGCAGGATTGGCCGTTAAAGGAAGAAGGGGATGCAGCCCTGCGGGCGCATCTAGAAGAACCCGTGGAGGTGGCAACTGGGCTGCGCTTGGTGGCAGGACAGGGCGACCGGGAAGGGGTGCGGGCGTCGGCGGGTTTGGTTTCAAATGGAGGCGCTGCGCCGGAGGTGGGCGGGGCTTTGATCGATCGGAATATCTCCAATGGCTGATCCACTTGCCCTCTACAGTTCTGTCATGGGCAAGCTCTGGGAAGATGAGCGGATCCGGGGCAAGGCGGCCGCGCGGATTGATGCGCGCATCGCAGGCCGGCGGCAGGGGCGCAGTTTTGGGCGCGTGGGATCCATGTCGGCGCGCAACGTCGCCAAGGCCGCCAGTGGTCAGAGCCGTGCTGCTGTGTTCAAGCGGATCAGGGCAGGGGGCTGCAAGACGCAAAGCTCTCTTGGCAATCAGCTCACCTATATCAATGACAAAGCGGTCTACACCTATTCGACCATGACCAATGCGCTGACAGACGACGCGGTGCTGTCTGAGGATCAAAAGGCAGACATCATCGAGGCTTGGTCCGAGACCTGGCGTGGGTCCACCAAGCTTGGGTTCACCTCGCACATGCTGTTGTCGTTCCCGACTGACGTCACCGTCGATCAGGTGCGCGACATCGCGATGGACTGGACCGAGCATTTCTTTGAGAGTGGTGAATATGGCGATCAGTGGGATTACGTCCTCGCTGTGCATGACGACCGCGCGCACAAACATGCCCACATCATTCTGAACAATCGCGGCCTCGATCAGGGTACATGGTTTTCCTGTTGGGCCGAGGGTGTGATGTCACCGCAGCTGATGCGCGAAAAGCAGGCCGAGATCGCCGAGGGCTACGGCGTCATGCTGGATGCAACCACGCGGCTTGAGCGGGGCATCTTTGAGAAGCCAGCAGGCCTCGCCGAAATCTATCGCGCCAAAGAAGAAGCGCGCCTGCCGCGCGAGATTATCATGACGGCTGAAGAGTCAGGCGTAGCACAAGCCCAGGTCGTGGGCTTTGCCAAAGACTACACCGCGTTTGCCGACCTGCTGGACCGCATGGATCAGCGCCATCTGGCGCGCGCCGTGCGCGGCATGGCCGCCAACCTTGGCACAGGCACCCCGTGGAAATTCACCGAAGGAGAGATCGATATGAAGGACATCAAAACCGTCGGTGATGCCATCGACTATTCCGAGCGCACGATTGAAGCGTTGCGGCTGAAGGCCGAAGAGTTGGACGTGTCCGAGCGGGCCGCGTTTGAGGCTAAGTTGGCTCCTGTCATCGCCGACTTGTCGCAGATGGTGCCCGATCCAGAATTGCGGGCGCGGTTTGGCAAGCAGCTTGAAGACCCCTATCCGCCCGGTGCAGGAAGCGAGGTGCTAATCGCAGCACTGCAATCGGGCAATGATGACGCTTTGAACGATGTCCTCGCACAGGCCGACGAGGCGGGCATGGATGGTGATGAGTTGGTGGCGCGCATCACTGCAGGCGGGACCAAGAACTACGGCATGGCGCA
>CAYZKE010000520.1:0-482 GCA_964478505.1 uncultured Loktanella sp. | reverse complement strand
AGCGGGACATGAATGCGGTCCTCAGCAAAGACGGGCTGACGGTTGAGAGTGCCAGTGATGAGCAACTCGATGGGGCCTTGGAGCGCGTTGATGGTGTGATGGAAGCCCTGACCGAGCGTGCCAAAGAACTCGGTGTCGCCATCGGGCGGAGCTTGGCAGAGGAGGAAGCGGCGGATCTGCCTTTGATTGATGAGGATGATCGCAGTCCCAATACCTATCTGCAGGATTTGGCGGATATGCTGCGGGACGGGCAGTTGTCAGAAGCCCAAGAAGAAACAGTTGAGCGCACGCTGCAGGCCGAGCTGTTAAAAGAGCTGGGCGAGGAAGGGCTCGGCGAGCTGCGGCGTGGCAACTACGAAGTTCTCGATGACGTGCTGCCGAACAAGATCGACCAGATCACTGTCACGCAAGAATTCTTGGAAATGACCTTTGAAGAAACCGGCGATCAGGTCTTCACCGAGCGCGCATCCAGTCTGCAGCAG
>CAYZKE010000519.1:0-2716 GCA_964478505.1 uncultured Loktanella sp. | reverse complement strand
GGCCGCGCCTGCGCGCGCTGATCCCCAATATTTCGGACGCGACTGTGCGCACCTTTGTAAACCTGCCCCGCGACCAGTTATGTGTTGTGATCGGCACCTTTGCGCCCGGCCGGTCCAACTATACCAAAGCCGTCGCGATGATCCGCGCTGAACACCCCAGCCTGATGCGCAGTGCCTGTATCCATGAGGAACTGGCCCAGGGCATGGGCCTTGCCAACGACAGCCCGCAAGCGCGTCCCTCGATTTTTAATGACGACGAAGAATTCGCGCTGCTGACCGCGCATGACGAGCTTTTGCTGCGGATACTCTACGACCCGCGCCTGCAAACCGGCATGGACCCTGCGACAGCTGCCCCACTTGCGCGCGTGATTGCGCGTGAATACCTCTCACCTGGACAAAGCTAAACGGATACGCCGCGTCCCAGCTTATTAACGACGGAGACCATACCATGGGCATTTTCGATTTTCTGACCGGTGAATTCATCGACGTCATCCATTGGACGGACAACACCCGCGACACCATGGTCTGGCGGTTCGAGCGTGAGGGGCATGAAATCAAATACGGTGCCAAGCTGACAGTGCGCGAGGGTCAGGCGGCGGTGTTCGTCCACGAGGGCCAGCTGGCCGATGTGTTCACCCCCGGTCTTTACATGTTGGAAACCAACAACATGCCGATCATGACGACCCTGCAACATTGGGATCATGGTTTCCAAAGCCCCTTCAAATCCGAGATTTACTACGTCAACACCACGCGGTTCTCAAACCTCAAATGGGGCACGAAGAACCCGATCATGGTGCGCGACCCCGAGTTCGGCCCGACCCGCCTGCGCGCCTTCGGCACCTATACCGTCAAGGTTGCTGATCCTGCCGTGTTCCTGCGCGAAATCGTCGGCACCGATGGCGAATTCACCATGGACGAGATCAGCTATCAGATCCGCAATATCATCGTGCAGGAATTTTCCCGCGTGATCGCGCAATCGGGTATTCCGGTGCTGGATATGGCCGCAAATACCGCTGATCTGGGCAAACTGATTGCCTCGGCCATTGACCCCACGATGAAGCAATACGGCCTGACGATCCCTGAACTCTACATCGAGAACATCAGCCTGCCTGCCGCCGTAGAAGAGGCGCTGGACAAGCGGACCTCGCTCGGGCTGGCCGGTGATTTGGGTAAATTCACCCAATATTCCGCCGCCGAGGCGATGACATCCGCCGCCAGTAACCCCGCAGGGGGTGGCATGGCCGCAGGTCTTGGTGCCGGCATGGGCATGGCGATGGCAGGCCAGATGGCTCAAGGTGGCCCATGGGGGGCAAGCCCTGCGGCCGCGCCGCCCCCTCCTCCCCCACCAGTCGAGCATGTCTGGCACATCGCCAAGGGCGGCGAGGTGACCGGTCCCTTCTCCAAGGCCGCGATGGGCCGCATGGTCACCGAAGGCACGCTTGACCGTGACAGTATGGTTTGGACCCAAGGTCAGGACGGCTGGATGGAAGCGGGCGAGGTCATGGAACTGGCCCAGCTCTTCACCATCATGCCACCGCCACCACCGGGGACCTGAGGCGATTTCTGTCCTTGCGACCATAAAGGCCAGGCTGCCGCACCGGCGCGTCTACCTCAAGTGGATGCACTGGCTGATGGTGCCTTTGTTTGTGTGGTTCATTGTGGTTCAGCCGATCGACGTGCAACGCATAGGCCCTGCCGCAGTGCAGTTCCATTCAGTGATGGGGCTGCTCTTTGTCAGCTTGGCGCTCTTCTGGACCGTCGATTATATGCGCAAAGGTCTGGCCAGCCGCCCCGGCCCGAAACTGCCCGCCAAGGCGCGCCCGCTTCACCAGCTTCTGCATAAAGTGCTGATCTGGGGTGTGTTTTGTGTGGCACTCACAGGTTTTGGTCTGGGGCTGACATCGGCTGTGTTGCTTTGGGCGGGGGGAATTGTGCCGATCGCACCGCCCCTGAACATGCCGCAGGCGAATGATTTCATCGGCATGGTTCATGAAGTGCAGTTCTACACTCTGGCTGTCATCGCGGGTTTTCACGTGCTGTTCCACCTCTGGCGCCACTATCGCTTGCGTGACAACGCGCTGCGGATCATGGCGCCCAAAGCGCTGCACAGGTTCCTATGACGCGACGCAGACTCACAATTATCCTGCACTGGAGCATCCTGATGCTGGTGCTTGTCATGGTCAAAGGCGGCACGTCTGAACCTTGGGTCCGCTGGGCCTTTGTCATCGGCGGCGGTCTTTGGGTCGTAATGGCCTTGGTCAAAGGCATGATGTGCAAACCGGGGCCCAAACTGCAAGGGCCGCTGCGCGCGGCCTACCCGTGGATGCATCGCGGTATGTATGCGGTACTGGCGGTGACCGTCGCCCTGAACGCAGCCGCCCTTCTGGGCTGGATGCCCCATGATACGGGCTGGGTGGCGCTTCTCGTTCTACTCGGCGCGGGGGCGCTGCACGGCCTGTTTCATTTCTGGCGGCACAACGTGCTCTACGATGGTGCGCTGCGCGTGATGACACCACGCTTTATGCATAAGATACTGTGATGACTGACGGACAGGCACCTGTAGACGAACACCGCTTTCCCTGCGAAACCTGCGGGTCGGACCTGCGGTTCGATCCTGCCGATCATCAACTCAAATGCGATCACTGTGGCAATGTGCAACCGATCGAGAGCGCGGGGCCTTGGGCCGGCACGATTGTCGAGCTGGATTTCCAGCGCG
>CAYZKE010000518.1:0-2723 GCA_964478505.1 uncultured Loktanella sp. | reverse complement strand
TCAATTTAGTCGGGAAAACCGTACTTATCACCGGGGCCAGCCGCGGCATCGGCGCTGCCGCCGCCTATGCCTTTGCCGAAGCAGGGGCGAACGTCGCACTGGTTGCCCGCAGCACAGACGAGATTGCGGAAATTGCCGGAGAAATCGGGGAACAAGCACTTGCGATCCCTTGCGATGTCTCGCGCTATTCCGATGTCGCTTCGGCCGTTGCCGCAACCGCGCGCACATTCGGCGGGTTGGATGTTCTGATTAACAACGCAGGCGTGGTTGAGCCCATCGGCCACCTGCAAGACACCGATCCCGAGGCGTGGTCGCGCACCATCGACATCAACCTCAAAGGCGTGATGCACGGGATGCATGCGGCGATGCCCGGCATGATTGCCCAAGGGCACGGCACGATTATCAACATCTCGTCCGGTGCCGCCCATGGCCCGGTCGAAGGCTGGTCGGCCTACTGCAGCTCCAAGGCTGCCGTCTATATGCTCACGCGTGCCGCCGACAAGGAATCCCGCGAGAAAGGCCTGCGGATCCTGGGCCTTTCGCCAGGGACAGTGGCCACGCAAATGCAGCGTGAAATCAAGGCGTCAGGCATCAATCCGGTCAGCCAGCTTGACTGGTCCGTCCATATCCCGCCCGAGTGGCCCGCACAGGCGCTGTTGTGGATGTGTACACCCGAGGCCGACGATTTCTTGGGCGATGACGTCAGCCTGCGTGACGAGGATATCCGCAAAAAGGTCGGGCTTGTATGATCCGCTGTGACAAGGATGGTGACACATGGATCGTCACCATTGACCGGCCCGACAAAGCAGGCGCGTTGACGCGTGATATGCTGATCCGGCTGGCCGAGATTGCAGAGGCGGCACAGGATGCGAAACTCTTCATTCTGACAGGCACGGGCGGTGTCTTTAGCGCCGGTGCAGATTTGGAAGCCGCGCGCGCTGGACTTGCCACCGATCCGGTCTGGGAACGGCTCTCGGGCGCGATCGCATCCTTGCCGTGCCTCACAATCGCAGCCTTGAACGGCACAGTGGCAGGCGGCGCATTTGGCATGGTGCTCGCCTGCGATCTGCGGATCGCCGTTCCAAAGGCAAAGTTCTTTTATCCGGTGATGAAGCTGGGCTTTCTGCCGCAACCCTCTGATCCCCCGCGCCTGACACGGCTTGTCGGACCCGCCCGCGCCAAGATGACTTTGATGGCGGGCCAAAAGATCGAGGCGGAACGGGCGCTCCAATGGGGATTGGTGGACCAGATCAGTACCCCTGACGCGCTGCTTGAAACCGCACAGAACCTTGGGGCGGATGCGCTCTCTGCCGCGCCGGAACATATTGCAGCGATCAAACGCATGACAGTAGAAGCGTTAAAACGATAAAGGGCGGGCGCGGATGGAACCAAACGGATTGATGGAGCAAGCCCAGAACGCCTTTGATCAGGCACTGGTCCTGGCACAAGGCTGGCTGCTTTCACCTGCGGCGTGGTCGCAATTTGCGCTTTTGATCGGGGCCTACCTTCTGGCGCGGATCGCGAGCGGGATTGTTTCCCCGCGCCTGCGCACATTGCTCACACCGGATGCGGCCAACCGATCCATCCTCTCCAAGGCGCGCCGCTTCCTGCTCATCTTCCTGCCGCTCACCTTGCCGCTTTTGGCTTATGGGTTTACCGCCGTCGGCGAGAGCGTGACACGGTCCCTCTTCGGGTCCGGTGAAGTCATCGCATTCGGCAAGCGTGTCTTCCTTTTCCTTGCCGCCCGCGCACTGGCCAAAGATATCGTCACGGACGCCTTTCTGCGCCTTCTGGCGCGCTATATCCTGGTCCCTGTCGCGGCGCTCTATGCCCTTGGCTTTCTTGATGAAGTCACGATGGCGCTTGACGCAGCGCGGGTGACACTTGGCAATATCAGTTTCTCTGCGCTTTCCATCGTCCGCGGGCTTATTGTCGGCAGCCTGCTGTTCTGGCTGGGCCAATGGTCAAACGCGCAGTCATCCTCTTATATCACGCAACAACCCATGCGGCCCGCGATCCGGCAACTGGCGATCAAGGCTTCTGAATTTGCGATCTTTACAGTCGCCTTCCTGATCCTGATGAATGTGATGGGGATCAACCTGAGTTCCTTGGCGATCATCGGTGGTGCCATAGGTGTGGGCCTTGGTTTCGGCCTGCAAAAAATCGCATCCAATTTTATCTCTGGCGTGATCCTGATGGTCGAGGGTCAAGCCACCGTCGGCGATTATGTCGAACTGGATGGCGGCGAAGCAGGAACCATCATCAAGATGGGGGCACGCGCAACCATCCTTGAAACGTTTGATGGTCGTTGGATTGTTGTCCCGAATGAGGATTTCATCACCACGCGTGTGGTCAATTACTCAGACTCTGGGTCGGCAAACCGGCTCGAAGTGGCATTTTCGGTCAGCTATGACACCGATATCAACCGTGTCCCCGCCATCATCGAGGCCGCCGTCTCAAAGCACCCCGGTGTGCTGCAAGACCCCGAAGGCCCCGACTGCGAATTGCGCGGCTTTGGTGATAGCGGCGTGGATTTCGGGGTGGAATTCTGGGTCGAAGGCATTGACGACGGCAAGAACAAATACGCCTCTGACGTGTTGTTCCTGATCTGGAATGCGCTCAAGGAAAACGACATCGAAATCCCCTATCCGCACCGTGTGGTGGAAATCAAAGGACCCATGCCAGCGTGACCGATGCAATGGTCATCGGTGCGGGGCCCGCTG
>CAYZKE010000517.1:0-2731 GCA_964478505.1 uncultured Loktanella sp. | reverse complement strand
GTTCTTCTTTGTCCGCGTCGATCAGGCGGGCACAATCACGAAACGGCACTCGGCCACGACCCTGCAATTCGCCCGCTATGGCGGGGCGTGTCCGCTGTGGAATGTGCATCAGGCATTCGAACTGCCCGGACAATTCCTGCGCCAACTGGCCGAAACCCCCGATGGCGTGCGCTATTTCTGCCTTGCGCGGGATGTAAGCAAGTCAGGCGGCGCCTATAATGTCCCGACCCGCCGCTATGCCATCGGGCTGGGCTGTGAGGTGAAACATGCACCCGCATTGGTCTATGCCGACCACATGGATCTGGGGGCCGCCGAAACCTACGCGCCAATCGGGATTTCCTGCCGGATTTGCGAGCGGCGGAACTGTCACCAACGCTCTGTGCCACCACTGGAACGGCAGTTGCGCGTTGATCCCGACCGTCGCGGGATTTTGCCCTATCAGCTTGACTAAACGGCGCATTCCCGCTGCTATGATGACATACAGGGAGGAACGCTCATGGAACTGAAAGGTTCAAAGGTCATTGCCGCCGATATTGATACGGTCTGGACACATCTCAATTCACCCGAAACGCTCAAGGCCTGCATTCCGGGCTGTGAAGAGTTGACCGGCTCGCCCGAAGAGGGCTTTGCCGCGGTCGTCAAACAGAAGGTCGGACCGGTGAAGGCCACGTTCAAAGGCGAAGTCACCTTGGAAAACGTTGTGCCCGGCAAGAGCTATACGATCACGGGCGAAGGCAAAGGCGGCGTTGCAGGATTTGCCAAGGGTGGGGCCGATGTGGTGCTGACCGAAGTCGAGGGCGGCACCGAACTGAGCTACGACGTCGAGGCGAAAGTAGGCGGCAAACTGGCCCAGCTGGGGAGCCGGATCATCGGAGGATTCGCCCGCAAGATGGCGGACGAATTCTTTGAGCGGTTCCAGAATGTTGTCGAAGACGGAGAGGCGGCCTGATCAGGCCGCCCGCAAAGCCGCCGCAACCTGATCTTTCAGCATCATGCGCTGTTTGCGCATCTCGCTCATATGCAGGTCGTCCGTGGGTTCGACATCTGTCTCGGCCCGATGGATTGCACGATTAATCGCATGGTATTCATCATAGATCCTGGCGAAATGCGCGTCATTTTCCTTGAGCGATTGCATTGCTGCGATCTGGTCTGGAAACTCTTCGATAAGCTCGTGCGGGGTATGCGACATCACAGTGGTCCTTTGTTGATTGGTCACTGTGATCCTAGTGTCCCCGAGCGCCGCTTTCATTGATCCGGATCAACTACCGACGGGCCGCGCGCCAACCTGCGGCTTCGGCCTCGGCCTGCGTACAAAACCACCGCTCGCCATTGGCGGGATTAATGCGGGTGCGGTCGTAATGTTCCTGCCCGGGCATGTGATAGATGCGGCCAGAGGACGAGATATTACCTTTGATCGCGCAATTCCGGTTCGGCACCGGATCATCTGCGAATTGCGTCGCGCGAAAATCAGACGGCATCTGCACGTCCACAGCCCAAAGCCCGCGTTCCGCAATCGCGGCGGCCTTTTCGTCAAGATCATAGGTTTCTGAATAGCGCCGGAATGCCCAGGCCATGCCGGAATAGACAATCAACTGGCCCATGTCCTGCCCGTCGACCGTACATTGCGCCACAACCCGCCCATAACGGTCGATGTCGCGCTGTTGGCAGCGGGCGTAGGTGCCTTCAAAGCGATTGCGCACCGCATCGCGGGTCCAGGCCCCGCAATCCCACTGCCGCCCGTCCGCCGAACAGGGTTGCCCCATTTCCGGCGCATCAATCCCGAAAAGCCGTACCCGTGTGCCGCCCACATCAATCGTGTCAGCATCAATGACGCGGACCGTGCCGTTGGGGGCCGCCATCGCTGGGGTGGCGCAGAGCGCCACAAGAAGGGTCAGAATGCGAAACATTCTCTGAGTTAGAGAAGAGTTAAGCCGTGCTTCAAGCCCCAATGGGTATAAAGGTTAAGAAAGTGTTAACATGTCACAGGTTTCTTACCGCTGCTGCGTTTCCCAATGCGGGTGGATCCACGGCTGATCATTTGCGGGCGCTAGAGGGTGCCGTTGCAGGATATGATCTGCCGCTTTCTCGCCAACCATGATCGAAGGCCCGTTGGTGTTGCCGTTGGTGACACGCGGAAAGATCGAACTATCCGCCACGCGCAGCCCTTCCACCCCGATCACGCGGGTTTCGGAATCGACCACCGCCATCGGATCGCGCGCATCGCCCATCTTGCAGGTCCCGCAGGGATGATAGGCGCTTTCGGCGTGTTCGCGGATCACCGCATCTAACTCTGCGTCGCTTTGCGCGGCATCGCCGGGCTGGATTTCATGACCACGGAATTCGTCAAAGGCAGGTTGCGCAAAGATTTCGCGGGTCAGGCGGATGCAGGTGCGGAAGTCCTCCCAATCTTGCGGGTGAGACATGTAGTTGAATTCGATTTTCGGAGGATCATTGGGGTCTGCGGACCGCAAAGTGACCTGCCCCCGCGATTGCGACCGCATGGGGCCGACATGGGCTTGGAACCCGTGGCCTTCAGGAACGATCTTGCCATCATAGCTGACGGCGATCGGCAGGAAATGGTATTGGATATCGGGGTATTTGACGCCCGCTTTGGAGCGGATGAAACCTGCGCTCTCGAACTGGTTCGAACTGCCGAGGCCGGTTTTCCACAAAAGCCACTCCAGCCCGATCTTGGCTTTGCCGCGGATGTTCCAATGCGCGAAAAGCGAGA
>CAYZKE010000516.1:0-2731 GCA_964478505.1 uncultured Loktanella sp. | reverse complement strand
GTCGCCGCAGCAAGGATCGTTGGCGAAATCTGCTCGCGCAGGCCGGTGAACATCTGCCATGGCAGCGTCTGTTGCTGGGCAGAACCCACGAAGAGCACGACAACCACTTCGTCAAACGACGTGATAAAGGCGAACAGACCACCCGAGATCACACCGGGCAGGATCAGTGGCATCTGTACCTTGAAGAAGGTGCGCACAGGGTCAGCCCCCATAGATGCCGCGGCCCGTGTCAGCGAACGGTCAAAGCCGACCAAGGTCGCCGTCACCGTGATGATGACGAAAGGAATACCCAATACTGCGTGTGCCAAGATCACTTTGACAAAGCCTACAAAGGATTGTGACAAACCAAGGTTTGCTTCCAACCAGTTGCCCAAGGGCGCATAGAAGAAGAACATACCGGTCGCTGAAATGATCAGCGGCACGATCATCGGCGAGATCATGATCGCCATGATGACCTGACGTCCAGGGACGTGGCTTTGGGATAGGCCGATCGCGGCCAATGTGCCCAATGTCACCGCGATGATCGTCGCGATCGGCGCGATGATCAAAGAGTTCTTCAACGGCACCATCCATTCGTCTGTGCCAAGGAAGTCCCGGTAATGCTTGAGACTATAGCCCTCGGCCTGGAAGTTCAGCATTTCAGGCGTGAAGGTAAAGAAGTTCTCGGCGTTGAAGCTAAGCCACATCACAGGGATCAACGGCGCGATCAGGAAGAAGAAGATCAGACCGCAGATGAACTTGAACGAATTGTGCCAGAGCGTCTGACCGGGGGTGTAGTAGATTGGCACGGTCATGCCGTAAGCCCCGGTTGCGAGCCAATAGGCGGCCCAGCTGAGAACGGCACCAATGATCGCCCCTGATACAGCTGTGCCAACGTTGCCAAAGACAAGGCCAGCAAGTGCGAGAACGCCAATGGTGGCCCAACGCACCGCAGTGCGTCTGTGCAGGTTGGTGTCGGCCACAAAAGCGATGGCCGCGCCGAGCACAGCACCAATGAGCACACCCACTATAGGCTGTGCTACCATATTGCCGCCGACGAAGCCGAACATCGCCGCCAGAAGTGCCGTGAGGGGCATGGTGAACCGGAACAGGTCCGGACGGTTTTCTGCTATACGCATCTTCTTTGCCATAGTCTTAGCCCCCCAGCTTTACGTTATCGATGCCGACGATCCGGTCGTAGACCCAGTAGAGCGCCATCACGAGCACAAGAAGGATCGTGCCCAAGGCGGCCGCAAGGCCCCAGTTCAACGAGCTTGAGATGTGATAGGCGATCCGGTTGGAGATAAAGACACCATCGGTACCACCCACGATTTCAGGCGTGATGTAGTAACCAATCGCCAGAATGAACACGAGGATCGAACCCGCGCCAATGCCCGGAACAGACTGGGGGAAATACACCCTCCAGAAGGCTGTCCAGTTGGTGGCACCCAGTGATTTCGCAGCCCGCAGATAGGTGGGCGGGATCGTTTTCATCACCGAGTAGAGCGGCAAGATCATGAACGGCAGCAAGATATGCGTCATCGCAATGATTGTACCGGTTGAGTTGTTCATCAAGACCAGGCGGTTTGCGTCATCCACAAAGCCGAGCCAGACAAGGATTTCGTTAATCACACCTTGTGTTTGCAACAGAACCTTCCAAGCGGATGTCCGCACCAGAAGCGAAGTCCAGAATGGCAGCAACACGAGGATCATCAGCACGTTGGCTGTCCGGACCGGCAGGTTGGCCAGAAGCCACGCAATCGGATAGCCCAGCAAGATACAGCTACCTGTGATGATCAGCGACATCTGCAATGTGCGGATGAAGAGCTGGATATAAAGCTGCTCGTTTTCAGGGCGCATCTGCACACCGTCCGGTGTCAGCTGTGCGTCGACCGCGTTCAGGAAGTAACCCGGCGTGACGGCTGGGCTATAAACAGCGATGGTTTCCCAGACGTCTTTGTCGCCCCAGTCCTCATCCAGATCAAGGAAGGCCTGTGTCATCGTCAAATCAGGCAGATTAGCAGCCGCAAGAGTTTGCAGCGCATCAGCGCCGGGGCCCTGATAGCTTGCCAGCGCCGTGCCGGTCGCAGGGTCGCGCAGGTCAATGGCGAGGGCGGCATAGACGCTCTCCCATGGGTCTTCCTCTGCGACGACATCTTCGTCGTCAATGGCGGTCCAGATTGCCCAATCGGTATAGGCCGCTGCTGTTGTTGGCAGGATCTCGATGATTGCTTGCGATGGTGTGAACCCGATGTCACCGGACATGTCGTCCTCGGTCAGGTTTTCCCAACGCGCACGGCGCTGATCCAGCAAAGCCTCACCGCCGGTGCCGTTCATCATTTCGTACCAGAAGGCACTATCCTCGAAGCGAGGATCAACCTCTTCGATAGCATCCTGAAAAATCTCGCCCACGGAATCCATGTTCCGTCCGGACGTCCGGAAAAGCGAAGCAAGGCCTGTGGTCTCGTAGTTCAGGCGGCTGCCCAGTTTGGTATGTTCACGGGCTTCGGCGGCGTTGAACACGTCAAAGAACATGTTTTGAAAGACATCCTCGGAGGGCATGTCGCTTTGGCTGCTGTCCCATGCAGCCAGTGCAGGAACGGTGCCAGGTAGTGTTGTTTCGACAATCTCGTTATCGACCGATCGTATCAGCATGGACACAATCGGGATCACAAAGGTCAAAACGACAAAAAATAAAAGCGGGGCGATCAGTGCCAGCGCCCGCAGTTTTTGGCGGCGAAGTGCGCGTCCC
>CAYZKE010000515.1:0-2743 GCA_964478505.1 uncultured Loktanella sp. | reverse complement strand
TTGATTATTCGGACCGCGTGGAGCGAAGAATTGCAGCATTTCGTAACCTCCTACCTTCATGCTATTGACTAGGTATGAGGTCGTACATGAACATGAGGGTATTAAGCCAATACTGTACAAAATTGTCGAAACTGGCGGCAATCTTGCGGCAAAAGTATTCTAAAACAAGTGAAAGAGATCTGTGAAACGCAGTTAAGAATGAGGTCAAATTGATCCACTGAATTGTCTCCTCTTCTCAGAAGGTTTTGCAATCTTTTTTGAGGTGTATCTGGATTAGGCTTCATGCAGCTTTTTGCTGAGCCAAGCTTGCCTCGTGTGCGTCGTCTGGGGTCTGCCGATCAAGGGCAAATTGGGAACGCTTCATGTCGTAGAAAACCATGCAATGTTGATGATGCGTCGGGCGTGGAAGCTGCCGCTGGATACCACATAACCCTTGTGCTCACTGCGGTTTCGAAGCAAGAGCAAAGACTTCGTTGCCCGGCAGTTTGCGAAATTCCTCACCTTGTGTAAGTTGGCACGCAAGATTAGGTATTCTCGAAACTGGAAAGTTACGCGTCGAAATTACACAGCTTGCGAGTCCGATAGTTATGTCAATTCCGCGGCAATACTCTGTGAACCGGTTCGGGCTCAATTGCCTCTGAAGGTGTTGCTTCACGAAAGGGTCGCGAATTGAAGACAGCGAATGAAAGCCTGTATCAGTCACACCCCGATCCGATGTGGATCTACGATCTGGACACGCTTAGATTTCTAAGCGTCAACAAAGCCGCCGTCGCAAAATATGGGTATTCCCGCGACGAATTTCTTGCAATGACCATCGCTGAAATTCGTCCGAGCGAAGACAAGCCTGCACTTGTTGCCAACGTTGCGGCTGTCACCCAAAGTCGAAACGAAGCAGGGGTGTGGCGGCACCGGCTGAAGTCCGGCGAGATCATCCATGTCGACATCACCAGCCACTTTATCGATCACCACGGGCGAAGCGCGAGGTTGATTGTGGCGCGGGATGTGACTGAAAGAGTCGAATCTGAAAGGGCCCTTGCGCAGGCGAAACGGATGCTCGAGATCGCGGGCCATTCGGCAAAGTTTGGGGCCTGGCGCTATGACGTGACGAACAGAAAAGCAGAATGGTCGACCGAGACAGCCCTAATCCACGATGAACCTGAAGGGTTTTCACCACATATCGACGATGCACTTTCGTATTTCGCGACCGAGGATCGTGAGCAGATCGAAAATGCATTCAAGCTATGCATTTCGCACGGCAGTTCATTTGATGAGATAGTTCAGGTGATCACGGCGAAAGGCCGCAAGTTATGGGTGCGCTCGACGGGTGAGGCAGTCCTTGATGAAACCGGCAAGACCACGATGGTTCAGGGCTCCATTCAGGACATTTCTGAACTGATGACTGTTCGTAAGCGGGCAGAGGACGCGGAAAGACTGCTGGCGGTGGCCGGCCGGGCAGTCAAGCTGGGGGGATGGCGCGTTGATCTTCCCAGTGAAAATGTAACTTGGACGGATGGCACAGAAGCTATTCACGAACTTCCGCCAGGCACGGTCCCGACGCTCAAGGGGGGTGTCGATTACTTTGCACCTGAAGAACGCGCATCGGCGCGGAAGGTCTTCGACGATTGCGTGAAACACGGCATTCCGTTTGATAACGTCCGCGATCTGATCACCGCAAAGGGCAATCGCATCCAGGTCCGTTCATTTGGGGTGCCCGTCAGAGATGACACGGGCAAGATTATCGCTGTGCAAGGCGCGATGCAGGACGTCTCAGAACTTACCAAAGCGGAGCGCAAGGTTAGCGAACTGAGCCGGCGTTTGGCCGAGACCTTGGAAAACATAGGTGATGCTTTTTTCCTGCTCGATCATGACTGGCGCTTTTCCTACATCAACAACAAGGCTGAGGAACTTCTGGAACGCACGCGTGAGGAATTGGTCGGCCGGCGGATAAGCGATGAACTTTCTGGAGGTGCCTTCGAAGCTCACTATGCGAGGGCCGTCAACTCCGGCAAGACCATCAGGTTCAACGAATTTTATCCACCGCTCAACAGAATGTTTCGCGTCAATGCTCATCCTATACCAGATGGATTGGCTGTCTATTTTTCAGACATTACCGAGGAGCGGCGCCGGACAGAACAGTTGCGGCTTCTTGAGGCTGCCGTGTCAAAAATTAACGACATCGTCCTCATCACGGACGCAAAGCCGGATGAAGCAGGAAACACCACGATCACTTTTGTCAACGATGCCTTCGAACGCATCACGGGATTTTCCCGCGACGAGGCGATCGGTCAGACCCCGCGCCTGCTGCAAGGTCCCAAGACACAGAAAGACGAACTGGACCGAATACGGCATGCAATTGAAGCCAAGTCACCATTGCGAACCGAACTCATCTACTACACGAAGTCTGGCCGGGAATACTGGCTGGAGCTCGATATCGTCCCGCTGGCCAACGAAGCGGGCGATGTTAAACACTTCGTTTTGATCCAGCGTGAAATTACCGATCGTCGGCGCGCCGAGGACGCAGTGCGCGTCTCAGAGACACGGTTTCGCTTGATTGCCGATGCAGCCGAAAAAACCGTTTGGGACTGGGACATCGCTGAAGGGCACTGGTGGTGGAGCGACGGGATGGCTGAGGCATTCGGCCATTATCCGGATCGCAACGCCACAGATCCGACCTTCTGGCGTGAACACGTGCACCCGGACGATCAGGCGCGTCTCGACGAGAACTTCGAGAAGCTGCTTCTGG
>CAYZKE010000514.1:0-2745 GCA_964478505.1 uncultured Loktanella sp. | reverse complement strand
CGCTCAGCCCGTATTCGGTATCATTATTGAGAGCGATGGCCTCAGCATCTGTACGAAAGGGGACGACAACGGCCACGGGACCAAAGGTTTCGTCCTGCCAGACGGCCATATCTGGTGTCACACTGGTCAGGATCGTCGGTTCGACGAACCGATCCCAGACCCTGCCGCCCAGCACCGCCTTGGCACCTTTTGCAAGGGCGTCCTCGATCTGGAACTTGACGCGCTCGACCTGCCGTTCGTTGATCAGCGGGCCGATGACATTGGACTTGTCAGCGGTATCGCCTGTTTTCAGCTTTGCTGCGCGGGCCACGAACTGGCGCAGGAAGTCGGCGTAAATGCTTTCGTGCACCAGTACCTTCTCGACAGACATACAGATCTGGCCCTGGTGCATGAAGCTGCCAAAACTGGCCGCCGAAGTCGCCCGCTCCATGTCGGCGTCTTCCAGCACGATCAGGCTGTCCTTGCCGCCAAGCTCGACACAGGCTTTTTTCAGGTGCGCGCCTGCCTTGGCCGCAATCTGACGCCCGACAGGCGTAGAACCCGTAAAAGAGACGCCTTTGACTAAGGGATTTTCGACCAATTCGTCGCCCATTTCGCCAACGCGGTCGCGTGAACAGGTCACGACGTTAAAGACGCCCTTGGGGATCCCTGCTTCTTCCATGACTTCGGCAAAGAACAGACCACCCGCGTAGGGGGTGTCCTCTGAAGGTTTCAGAACAATCGTGTTGCCTGCAGCCAGCGGAAAGGCAAAACCGCGCGACGTCAGGATCCCGGGCATATTCCACGGGCTGATGACACTGACCACACCCATCGGGACGCGCTCGACCATCGACACTTTACCGTGCTGGGACGGCAGCATTTCACCAACCGCGTTGTAACACATTGCTGCTGCGGCGCGGAAAACCTCTGGCACGTAGCCTGCCTCGAACATACCCTTGCCAAACCATCCGCCACCTTCGGCTTGTGCTGCGGCGACATAATCCATCTTGCGGGCTTCCCAGACATCCGCCGCTTTGAGCAAGATCCGCGCGCGATCCTGAAAATGCAAATCCGCCCAAGCGGGAAAAGCGGCTTGCGCTGCGACGATTGCATCGCGCGCTTCGGTTCGCCCACCGTCAGGTACCTGCGCCCAGACGGCACCGGTCGACGGGTTGATATCGTCGAACATGGGGCCGGTCGAAACCCAGTTACCACCGATAAACATGCCTTTGATCTGAGTATGTGAATCGAGCATCCTATTTCCTTTCAAATCCGGAGCCGTCAGCCTGCCGGCGATAAACTTCAACGCGGGGCGCACGGTACACTTCAATCACGGGTGGTGGCTTGGCCTCTGACGGTTGCGCTTGGGCAGGTGCCGCCACATAGCGGTTAGATGTTTGGTATGATTTCGGGCGGCTACGGGCGGTGATTGCGCCACGTTCGATAGCTGCCAGTGCAGCGGCCAGGCGATCAGCGGGGAGTTCGACACTTGATGAAGCCCGACTATCGGCAGGGCGCTTTTGTGCCGCGACATTTACACTTTGCGTGCTTGCCGCAGCGACAAGATCAGCCACCGACCGTCCCAATATCGCATCCGCCGATTGTGTCTTTTGACTGCGCGGCCTGATTGCAAAGGCCTCGGACTGGGGTTCTGGCATATCCGGCATCGGTCTATGCGTTTCGGGTGCCTCGGCACTTCCTGCACCAAGGTAGGCTGCCTGAACAGCAGGGTCGCGCATCAGGTTCTTGGCGCTGTCTTCATGCACGACATGCGCGTTTTCAATCAGATACCCACGATCCGCAATCGCCAAGGATTGCTTGGCGTTCTGTTCGACCATGAGCACACCAATCCCAAGGTCGCGGACCCGTGCGAGGTTTTGAAACAGTTCTTTTGACAGCAGGGGCGACAGACCTAGAGAGGGTTCATCAAGCGTAAGAATCGTCGGATTCGACATCATCGCACGCCCAATGGCTACCATTTGCTGTTCACCACCGGACATTGTGCCGACAATCTGGCTGCCGCGCTCGCGCAGTTTGGGGAACAGATCATACACCCGCTCAAGCGTCATCTTTTCATCATCGCGTGCCCGTCCTGAATAGGCACCAAGGATCAGGTTCTCGCGCACCGTCAGATCCGGAAAGACGCCGCGCCCTTCCGGCACCAAAGCCAGACCCGCATCAACAATCCGATGCGGGGCAAGGCCAGCAAGATTGGTGCCGTCGAGGCGGATATCGCCCGTGACGACACCTTCGCAAATTCCACTGGCGGCCTTGAGCAGCGTCGATTTCCCCGCACCATTCGCGCCAAGGATGACCACGATTTCGCCTTTGGCGACATTCACCGACGCATTTTCCAAGGCACGGTGCTGTCCATAGCGGACTGTGACGTTGGTAAGCTCAAGCATCGTCATCTCCCAAATAGGCGCGGATAACCTCTTTGTCGGAGAGAACCTGTGTCGGCGTGCCCTCTGCAATCTTCGTGCCGGCAGCCATGACGACACAGCGGTCACACAATGACCTGATCGCATCCATCACATGTTCCACAAGAATGATCGTGCGGCCTTCATCCCTGAGCGACTTGATCAGGGTGATCCCGATCTGCAGTTCTGTCGGGTTCAATCCGGCAAGCCATTCGTCCAGCAAGAGCACTTTGGGATCACTTGCCAAAGTGCGCGCCAACTCGACCCGTTTCGTATCAATATAGGTCAATTGGCCCAATGACATATCGCCCTTGCCGCCAAGGCCCACCCTTTCCAGCAGTTGGTC
>CAYZKE010000513.1:0-2762 GCA_964478505.1 uncultured Loktanella sp. | reverse complement strand
CGATCGGTGCGATCAGCTCGACGTTGAACTTCAGGTTGTCGCCCGGCATCACCATTTCGGTGCCTTCGGGCAGAACAACTGTACCGGTCACGTCAGTGGTCCGGAAGTAGAACTGTGGACGGTAGTTCGCGAAGAATGGTGTGTGACGGCCACCCTCTTCCTTGGTCAGAATATAGGCTTCTGCCTCGAACTTTGTGTGCGGGTTCACGGAACCTGGCTTACACAGAACCTGACCACGCTCAACGCCCTCACGGTCAACACCGCGCAGCAGTGCGCCGATGTTGTCGCCAGCTTCACCACGGTCCAGCAGCTTGCGGAACATTTCAACGCCTGTGCAGGTCGTCTTGGTGGTGTCGCGGATACCAACGATGCTGATTTCGTCGCCGACGTTAATCACGCCACGCTCGACACGGCCGGTCACAACAGTACCACGGCCAGAGATCGAGAACACGTCCTCGATTGGCATCAGGAACGGCAGGTCAACCGCACGGGCAGGTGTCGGGATATATGTGTCGACAGCTTCCATCAGCTTGCGGATCGACTGCTCGCCGATTTCGGGATCACGCTCTTCCAGTGCGGCCAGAGCCGAACCCGGGATCACAGGAATGTCGTCGCCTGGGTACTCGTAAGAGGACAGCAGTTCACGGATTTCCATCTCGACGAGCTCGAGCAGCTCTTCGTCGTCAACCTGGTCAACCTTGTTCATGTAAACGACCATGTACGGGATACCAACCTGACGGCCGAGCAGGATGTGCTCGCGGGTCTGTGGCATCGGGCCGTCGGCTGCGTTCACAACCAGGATCGCGCCGTCCATCTGGGCGGCACCGGTGATCATGTTCTTCACATAGTCAGCGTGGCCGGGGCAGTCGACGTGGGCGTAGTGACGGGACTCTGTCTCGTACTCAACGTGAGCTGTGGAAATGGTGATACCACGGGCCTTCTCTTCGGGCGCGCCGTCAATCTGGTCGTAGGCTTTGAAGTCACCGAAATACTTGGTGATCGCAGCGGTCAGGGTGGTCTTGCCGTGGTCAACGTGGCCGATTGTGCCAATGTTTACGTGCGGCTTATTACGTTCAAACTTTGCCTTTGCCATTTTGCAGGGCCCTTAATTCTGAGGGGCCACAAGCGGCCCGGTCCAACATCGCGGGCGATGTATTTGGAAATGGATGGGAAATCAAGTGGCGCATTTGCGATAACGGAAACGAAATGCACATCCTTTAATGCGGTTGATCCGCATTCGCACAATGGCGCTGGGTTCAGACTGGCCTAATTGATCCCGTTCTCAACCTGTAGGGCGCGGATATAGGAAACAATAGTCGCCACGTCAGCGCGCGTTAGCCCCTCAATAGCCGCCATATTCCCGAACGGCCAATGGTGCGCCTGCACGCCAAGTGCGACAGCCCGCTGAAATGCCTCATCACCGTGATGCGACGGTTCATAAATCTTATGAACCAACGGAGGACCGACGCCATCACGCCCAACTGCATTTACCCCGTGACAAACCGCGCAATTGGCTTCAAAGGCAATCTGCCCCATCGCCTGCTGCTCGGTAAAGCGCGCTGGGATTATGACATCAACCAACGGGCCAGCCTCGGCTTCAGGTTTTGTATCAGCGACGTTGGGCGCATCAGCCGCACCTATCATCACGTAAACCCCAGCGCCTACCAGCGCTGCAAATACACCGATTGCAACTTTGTTCATTCTCAGCACCATTCATCCGCTATTCCATTTGGGAACAGGCTAGGTGCTTCCCGCACTGGAAGGTCAAACGGTTAAATGAACCGGTTGTTCTTGGGGAAACCGTGTGGCGGGCGCTTGCCAACACCGGCACGCGCGCCTTTCCACTCTGTCATGTCCGGCTCGGTCCGTGTTTTGCCACCACCCATCTGCCAGGACAGCCCGTCTTCCCAAGCGAATGTCGTGATGTCCGACAACCCGCCATCCAACTCAAGCATACCCTGCCGCCCGGCCGCCTTTTTATATTTCTGGATGCGCACGCCTTTGCCACGCCCCATTTCAGGCAATTCACCCACTTCAAAGACCAAAAGCTTGGCGTTCTCGGACACCACCGCGACATGGTCGCCCGCAACCCGGCGGCAGACCTTCGCGACAGTATCCTTGACGTTCAGCACCTGCTTGCCGGTCCGCGTCTGCGCCAGAACCTCTTCTTCAGGCACGATGAACCCGTTGCCCTCAGCCGAGGCAACCAGCAGCTTTTCGCCCGGTCTGTGGATCAGGAAATCGATGATCTCTACGTCATTCGGAAGGTCAATCATCAAACGCAACGGCTCGCCCATACCGCGCCCGCCGGGCAGATTGGCGGCACCGACTGTGTAAAAACGGCCGTTTGCGCCAAAGACGAGCAGTTTATCGGTGGTTTCCGCGTGGAAAATAAAGCGCGGGCCATCGCCGTCTTTGAATTTCAACTCGCGGGTCAGATCAATATGCCCGGTCATTGCACGGACCCAGCCCATCTCAGAGCAAACCACAGTGATCGGCTCGCGCTCGATCATTGCCTCAAGCGGGACATCCACAACCTCGGTCGCCTCGGCGAATTGCGTGCGACGCGCCCCGCCTTCGCTATCGCGGCCAAAAATCTTGCGGGTCTCGCGCAGTTGCTCGGAAATCCGCGCCCATTGCAGATCCTCGCTCTCAAGCAGGTCTTCAATGCCTGCCCGCTCTTCCATCAACGCGTCACGCTCGGCAATCAGTTCCAGCTCTTCAAGGCGGCGCAAGCTGCGCAAACGCATGTTCAGGATCGC
>CAYZKE010000512.1:0-2767 GCA_964478505.1 uncultured Loktanella sp. | reverse complement strand
CAGACCGCGCATCACGCCAGCAGGCCGAACGTCTGGCGCGGCTGGACGCGCTGGAGCGCTTGCGCGAGACGCTGGGCTATGTCGAAACCCTCAAACGCGGCTATGCCGTGGTGCGTGGTGACGGGGCAGTGGTGACAACCAAGGATGCGGCAGCCAGGGCGACTGCGCTGGAAATCGAGTTTGCAGATGGCAAACTGCAGGTTGGCTCAGGACGATAGATCGTTGCAGATGAGGGGTGCGTCGCTTTCGGGGACCTCATAGATCACGGTCGTGTTGGGCCGCGTGGTATAAACCCCGCGCAGGCCTTCGGGTTCTGCATAGATTTCCCAGCATTTGTGTTCCGGATCATCGTCATAGCGGAAACAGATGTCACCCTTGCTCTCGAACCAGACGCCGTATTGGCAGGTGCCATCGAACGCCGACCACATGACCCGTTTGCCCTCCAGATACCGCTCGATCCCGAAAAGCGGGTTGGTTGCTGTGCGGAATGTGATGGTCCGGCCCGTGACATAGGCGTCGAATTCGGGGCCGGTCATGGTGTCTTGCGCCACCGCAGGGGTCGCGAGCAGGAGCCATATCGCCAGACTACGCATTGCGCCACCTTTCAACCCGCGGGTCCATGATCCGCCGCCAAAGCGGGGGGACCAGCGCGATGCTGGCCATCAGCGGGAGCGGGCGGGGCAGCATAGGGGCGTCGTCGGGTATATTCAGTTCGGGATAAGGCCGCGCAGGGTGCGCGTGGTGATCGGAGTGCCGCGTAGCGTTCAGCAGCATCATGGAAGAGAACCAATGCGGGCTGTTCCAGCTGTGTCTGGCGGAGACAGGCTCGGGTTTGCCGTTGTCGCGGATGGTGCGGACAAGCCCGTAGTGCTGCACATAATCGGACATCAAGAGTTGCGACTGCGCGTATAGCGAAAGTGCGCCATAGGCGACAAGCGCCTGCCATCCGCCCAGCAGGAGTGCCGTTGTCAGACAAAGAAGACTACCACCCACATAGACCACGTAGGGGTTGCGCCATGCGGGGCGTCCGATCCGGTCCAGACGCGCTTTTTCGGCGCGGTAGCCCTCACGGAATGAACCTGTCCACGCGCGGATCATATAGCGATAGAGGCTTTCGCCCTTGCGCGAGGTGTTTGGGTCTGCGGGGGTGGCCACATGCGGGTGATGCACCAGCACATGCGCAGAGGTATGGTGCCCGAACATCAGCGTGATGTAGCACCACATGCCAAGCCGGTCCAGGGCGCGGGTGGGGCGGTGGATCAGCTCATGCGCATTGGCGTTGCTGATCTGGCCGAACCAGAGCCCTGCGGCAAAGAAGATCCCGACCTTGGCAAGCGGCGTCAGGTCAGCCTTCGCGAGCGACCATACAACAACGGGCAGCAGGCAAAAATGGGTCAGCGCAATTGCAACCGGTAACGCGGCGTCCTGCGACGCAGCACCTGCCGCGGTTTCTTTCCTGATCAACCGGTCCAACAGGCTTGTCATTGCCGTCAGGTAGAGAACCGCAGCAATCACCCAGCCGCCCCCCAGAAAGGCGCCGGCGCCGATCAGGGCAGCAGGGGTCAGGGTGGCAAGGCCGAAATGCAAAAGACGCGGTTCCATGTTTCGGATAGTTAGCACGGGTTTCCGCATGGTGTAGCGGAAATTGCATTGCTGCGCGGTTTGGCTGTCTCGGGTGTCGCTTTTGCGTGGTTTGGCTGCGCGCGGAGACGTATGTTGGCCCTAACGAGATGAGGAAAGGCGTGATGGCTTTGGACAACCGCAAAGGTGTTTGGAAATCCGGCAAGGGCAAAGGGCGGCACCGTACCAAGGGGCGTGCGCTTGATGACGCCGCATGGGATGAGGTCCGCACGCTCTTGGGTGATAGCCCGCGTCGGCGTGATCTGCTGATCGAGTTTCTGCACCTGATTCAGGATCACTATGGCCACCTTTCTGCCGCGCATCTGCGCGCCTTGGCCGAGGAAATGCGCCTGAGCCAGGCCGAGGTTTACGAGGTCGCGACCTTTTACGCCCATTTCGACGTGGTGAAAGAAGGCGAAGCTGCGCCGCCTGCACTGACGATCCGCGTCTGCGATTCTCTGTCATGCGAATTGGCGGGTGCGCAGCAGTTGAAAGCGGCCCTCAAAGAGGGTCTGGACCCTGCCAAGGTCCGTGTTTTGCGCGCGCCCTGCATGGGGCGCTGTGACACTGCGCCGGTGTTGGAGTTGGGCCATAACCACATCGACCATGCGACGGTCGAGAAGGTGCAGGCGGCCATCGCGGCAGGTGAAACACACGCGCATCTGCCTGAATATCAAGGCTATGCGGATTACGTGGCGACAGGTGGCTATGCTGAGCTTCAGTCATTGCGCGACAGCGGCAATTGGGAGGACGTCCAGGACAAAGTGCTGGCCTCTGGCCTGCGCGGTTTGGGTGGTGCCGGTTTTCCATCGGGCAAGAAATGGGGCTTTGTGCGCGGCAATGCGGGCCCGCGCTATCTGGCCGTGAACGGAGACGAGGGCGAACCGGGGACATTCAAGGACCGTTACTATCTGGAACGCACCCCGCATGTGTTCCTTGAGGGCATGCTGATCGCCGCCTGGGCGGTCGAGGCCGAAACCTGCTTTATCTATATGCGCGACGAATATCCTTCGGTGCTGGACATCCTGGCGCGCGAGATCAAGGCGCTTGAGGAGGCAGGCCTTGTCGCGGAAGGCTATATCGACCTGCGGCGCGGTGCGGGCGCTTATATCTGCGGCGAAGAATCCGCGATGATCGAAAGCATCGA
>CAYZKE010000511.1:0-2772 GCA_964478505.1 uncultured Loktanella sp. | reverse complement strand
GCATTTTCCTGCCGCTCAGCCGATCACAAATGATGCCGAAGCCTATCTGACCGCGATGGATGAAATCTATGTGACCGATGCCTATCATTCGCTGTCCATCGAGGGCTATCGGGTCTCACCCGAACTGATTGAGAAAGTGCGCTCAGGAGGTTGGAACCCGGATGGGGACAAAGAAGATCTTGCGATGAAAGATGCACTTGCGGCACGCGGCTATTGGGAGGCGTTTCAAAGCGTACGTGAAAGCGTGCGCGCCGTTCTTGAAGGTGAAGATGTTGGAGAAGTCGCAGAGCGTGATCTGACAGCATGGTACCGGGCGTTGTTCACGCCATCTGTGGGGGCGGGCATACTGAAGGCGTCGCAGCTTGCGGGCTATCGAAACGCGCCAGTCTACATTCGCGGCTCTCAGCATGTGCCGATGAGCGTCGAAGCCGTCCGTGAATGTATGCCTGTGTTTTTCGAACTTCTACGGGCGGAGACCAATCCTGCGGTTCGTGTAGTGCTCGGTCATTTTATCTTTGTATTCATACACCCGTTCTTAGATGGGAACGGCCGTACGGCTCGGTTCTTGATGAATGTGATGTTGGCTGCAGCAGGACAACCATGGACGGTGATAAAAGTCGAAAACCGTGCCGCATACATGGTCGCGCTGGAAGCCGCGAGCGTCCGAGAAGATATCGTGCCATTCGCTAAGTTTCTGGCAGATACGCTTAAGGATCAAGAAACAGCAGCGATAGGATAGCAAGGGCAAAGTAGTCGGTCCAAACCTCCAAGCCCCAGAACTAGGGGCTCGTATGCTATAGGCGCAAACCGAACGAGCGAGCTGTCGCGAAAATCATGATATTTGCAACAACGTCATTCAGCCATACAAACAAGGCAGATAGGTCGGTGCAAATATCAGGTGCGTAAATAAATGGTCCTATCGCGATTTGTGTGGGTTGACGTCTGGGGTGCTGTTCGGGGCGCCCCCAGATGTTGTGGTCGCGACGTGAGGCGCGTCTGGCGCGGAGACCGAACACATCGCAGCGCCAGACGCGCCGGATCTGTTGGCCTGTGCCGCCCTTGCTGGCAGAATATGGTTTCCTGAGATCAACGGATGCGGGGGGACCGCCTTGCACGACTTGCTGAAAGCTTACCACGGCAGAGGTCTCGAGAGGGAGGGGGCCTCAAGAACCAATCGCGGACGAACTGCGCGGGTACGGCCCATGCACTGAGACAGGAATATCTTCAGGCGGCGCGGAGAGCGATTGATCAGCTTGGGGAAAACGCAGAACGGTCCGATTTGCTCAATTGCGCGGCGAAGTTCCTCGAAAGCGCACGCTAGTCACCGTGTGGATATCTCACAAATAACCTTGCCAAATATCGAAAGTGGAGGGCCGTTACGAAAGAGTCTCAAAAATAACGTGACCATGACACTTGTCATGGGCATATGGTGCTTTCCGTGAAGAACTGGCAGCACCCGGTCGCAAGTTTGACGCGGGCCGTTGCTTCCGACGATGCCACGCTCCTCGCGGCCTATGCTGGCGCGTCCACGGGAATCTTCGAGTTCGCTTGGGTCCGTTTCCCCAATAACTCTCTACAGTGATATCCGAACTTTTCATCAAAAGGCCACATGTGGCCTCCTAATGAAATTTGGTCGCCCCAAGGGGCCACTTAAGACCTATTGACAAGAATCACCACAAAAGGCCATATATGACCGACATTAGCAAATTATCTGGAGTAATCGGCATCTTGCGGCCTTGAGAGTAAAATGGCGACATCTCAACAAATCGAACAAGAAATCGGGCAACGTCTCGCGCGCTTGCGCCTCGCGCGCAACGTGACCCAAACTGACCTCGCCGAGAAGGCCGGCATCGGAGTACGCACCCTGCGCCGCCTTGAAGCGGGGGACCCTTCGACCCTAGACACCTTTCTTCGCGTCGCCACTGCGCTCGATCTAGAAGAGGCAATACTCTCTGCGTTACCAGAGGGAGACATCAGGCCAATTGAACGCGTCTCGCAGAAGGGGAAGGAGCGCAGGAGAGCGAGTCCTGTATCGGAACGCTCCAATAAATCAACATGGACCTGGGATGATGACGTAGATGACTGACGCGAGCATAGTGTTGTGGGGTCGGCGCATCGGTGCCGTGAGTTGGGATGAGGCACGCGCACTCGGCATCTTTCAATACGATCCGGCCTTTGTGGGCGCGGGTATTGAGGTAGCGCCCCTGAAGATGCCAGTTCGGGAAGCACCCTACGAGTTTTCCGCCCTTCCGAAAGAAACGTTCAAAGGGTTACCCGGCATGCTGGCCGACGCGTTGCCGGACAAGTTCGGCAACCGGCTGATTGATGCGTGGCTTGCGGAAACGGGGCGAGGCGTGGACCGGTTCAGCCCCGTGGATCGGCTTTGTTACATCGGTAACCGCGGGATCGGGGCACTGGAGTTCGAGCCGACGGTCCGCAAGGCGACCCGGTCAAAAAAACTCGAAGTGGCCCAGTTGGTGGATCTGGCAAACAGGGTACTAAGCGAGCGTAAGAACCTTGCAGGTAGGCTGGGGGGTGAAGACGACGCCGAGGCGCTGGAAGATATCTTGAGCGTCGGGACCTCGGCGGGTGGCGCGCGCGCCAAGGCTGTACTCGCCTGGAACCGAGACACCGAGGAGTTCAGGTCAGGGCAAGTCAAAGTCGACGAGGGGTACGAGCATTGGCTCTTGAAGTTCGACGGAGTGTCCAACAACCGCGACAAAGAGCTCGCCGACCCGCAAGGCTTCGGAAAGATCGAGTACGCATATTACC
>CAYZKE010000510.1:486-2776 GCA_964478505.1 uncultured Loktanella sp. | reverse complement strand
CAAGGCATGCAGATCGACGCCGATCGTGGACGCGGGGGCGGTGTACGTCTTGACCGAAACTGGGGTGTTGGTCGCCTGAACTTGACTTATGCCGAGGCGGTCGATCTCCTTATCAGCATCGCCGTGGCCGAGCAGATGAAATCACCGATGTTGCTCGCGAATCTCGGGTCGGTAAGACGGCAGCTGGTCGCTTCGTTCTCGCCTGAGAAACGCAATAAGGTGAACCGGCTCAAGTCCCGTATTCTGATAGGTATCACGGCATCAACTTATGTTCAGGCCAGTGCCAAGGTCCCACCAACAAGAATTGTGCACGCCGTGCATCAAGCCTTTGTCGATCAGAAGGTGTTGGAGCTTCGTTATCAACGAGAAGACGGTGTCATCTCCGACCGGCAGATCGAGCCGCATTATCTGTTGTTGAAATATCCTGTTTGGTATGTCGTTGCGATCGATTGTCTGATAGGCGAACCAAGGACATTTCGCTGCGACCGCATGCTTGGGGCCGCTATGGGTGAAGCGCGTTTCAAGCTTCTGTCGAAAAAAGCGTTCCAGCCCTCTTTGGTTGTTGATGACCAGTCGCTGTGATCGGTCCAAGGCGGGTCATTGGTGGACAGACATTCAATAGCACATCGGTCCCACGAAGCAGCCAGCCAACGCGTTCGTAGGAATGACCGCTACCATGCAAAACGCCGGCAAGCGGGTGAGCGCATCGACAGGGTGCCGTCCTTACAGATTGTCCGCCTGCGGCATGCCAAGCACATGGTAGCCGCCATCGACGCGAATGATCTCGCCCGTGGTGCAGGCCCCCGCATCGGAGGCAAGGTAAACGGCCGTGCCGCCGACAGCTTCAAGCGTGGCGTTGCTGCGCAGGGGGGCGTTCTGGTCGGTGTGTTTGTAGGTCTTGCGCGCGCCGCCGATGGCCGCACCTGCAAGGGTTTTCATCGGGCCAGGGCTGATCGCGTTGACGCGGATCCCTTGGGGTCCAAGGTCGTTGGCAAGATAGCGCGTTGCGGATTCCAGCGCCGCTTTCGCCACGCCCATCACGTTGTAGAAAGGGGTCACGCGGTTGGAACCCTGGTAGGTCAGCGTCAGCAAGGTCCCACCATCGGGCATCATCTCGGACGCCCGTTTGGCCACGTCGATAAAGGAATGGCACGAAATTGCCAGCGAGTTTTTGAAGTTGTCGCGGCTGGTGTTGATGAAGCGCCCTGTCAGCTCGTTCTTGTCGGAAAATGCAATCGCGTGGACCACGAAATCAAGCGTGCCCCAGCGGTCCTTGAGCGTCTGGAACGCCAGATCCATGCTGGCATCGTCGTTCACATCCACATCGACCATGATGTCGGACCCGACAGAGGCGGCAAGCGGTTCAAGCCGTTTGCCGAAAGCCTCGCCCTGATAGGTAAAGGCCAGTTCGGCGCCTGCGTCGGCCATGGCTTTGGCGATGCCCCAGGCGATGGAGCGTTCATTCGCCACGCCCATGATCAGCCCGCGTTTGCCCTGCATGGAAATCGTCATTGGCCTATCCTTTGAATTTGGAAAGCAGCATGGAACCGTTGGTGCCGCCGAACCCGAATGAGTTGGTCATCACCGTATCGAGCCCTGCGTTCTCGACCAGATTGGTCGCAATTTCCGCCGGATCAAGCGCGGGGTCGAGGTTTTCGACGTTGATCGAGGGCGCGATAAAGTCGTGTTCCAGCATCAGCAGGCAATAGACGGCCTCTTGTGCCCCTGTGGCACCTTGGCTGTGGCCGGTCATGGATTTGGTCGAGCTGATAGGCGGCGTGGTGCCTTTGCCAAAGACGCGGCGCACGGCCTCGACTTCGCCGACGTCGCCCACAGGGGTCGATGTGCCGTGTGCGTTGATGTAGCTGACCTTGCGGCCCTCGGGCAGCGTGACCAATGCGCCGCGCATGGCGCGTTCGCCGCCTTCGCCCGAAGGGGCCACCATATCGGCCCCGTCTGATGTGGCAGCAAAGCCCGTGACTTCGGCATAGATTTTCGCACCGCGTGCCTGCGCGCTTTCCAGCGTTTCTAGTACGACCATTGCACCGCCGCCTGCGATTACGAAACCGTCGCGGTCGGCGTCAAATGCACGGCTCGCGCGCTCGGGGGTGTCGTTATACTTCGAGGACATCGCACCCATCGCATCAAAGAGGCAGGACAGCGTCCAGTCCAGTTCCTCGCCGCCGCCTGCGAACATGATGTCCTGCGTGCCGAGTGCCACTTGCTGGGCGGCCATGCCGATACAATGCAACGAGGTGGAGCAAGCAGATGTGATCGAAAAGTTCATCCC
>CAYZKE010000510.1:0-369 GCA_964478505.1 uncultured Loktanella sp. | reverse complement strand
TGAGAATGGCCGAAGTGGATGGCCCGCCCGAGCCTGCAATCAGACCTGTCATCGGGTTGACGACCTGCTCTTCGGTCAATCCCGCGTCAAAAATCGCCTGTCCCATGGCGATGTGCGCATAGGCCGCACCCGGACCCATGAAGCGCAGGGTGCGCTTATCGACGTGGTCGGTGATGTCGATCTTGAGAGTTCCCGCGATCTGGCTGCGGAAGCCGTGTTCGGCCATCTCGGGCGATGCCTCGATCCCGGATTTTCCGGCCTTGAGTGCGGCAAGCACTTCTTCGGCATTGTTTCCGATCGGCGATACGATCCCGAGACCTGTGACAACAACGCGGCGCATGGGCACCTCTCCTTTTGAACTGTAATGGA
>CAYZKE010000509.1:0-2778 GCA_964478505.1 uncultured Loktanella sp. | reverse complement strand
TCAAGGATATTGCCAAGCGCGCCTCCGATGATCAGACCGAGCGCCGCACCTGTCAGCCTGTCCGGAGCCTTCCACAGCCAGATCAGCAGCCATGCCACGACCACGGCAGCAAGTGCGACCAGACCCCACCAGGGTACGACCCCGCCGAGCATACCGAAGCTGACCCCATCGTTCAAAACCCGCACGAGGTTGAGAAAGGGCAGAACCTCGACCCCGTTCTCAAGCGCCGGGGAGTTCAGGGCAAGAGCCTTGGTGCCCTGATCAACACCAAACGCGGCGATGGCGCAAAGCCCACCGAGAACGCGGCTGTTCATGCCACCGCCTTCAGATCGGCCCGCGCGTCGCGGATAATCGCCCATGACGAGTGCAGGAACAGTCCGGCGATCCCGAAGGCTACGATGAGATCGGGCCATGCGCTGCCTAGCCAAACCACCAGCCCGGCGGCGATAACGACTGCGGCGTTGCCGATGGCGTCGTTGCGCGAGAACAGCCAGACAGCGCGCATGTTCGCGTCGCCCTTGCGGTACCGCAGCAACGGCAGCACGGAGATGACATTTATCACAAGAGCAATCAGGCCCAGAATCCCCATCAAAGTGGCGTCTGGGGTTGTCGGCTCGAATGCCCTTATGATGGTCGTGCCAAAGACTCCAAGACCAAGCAGGCCGAGGAAGATGCCCTGGATCAGGGCCGACCGCGCTCGCCAAGCGAGGCTCCAGCCGATGGCCAACAGGCCGAGGAAGGTGATTGCGCCGTCGCCGATGAAATCCAACGCGTCGGCCTTCACGGCCTGTGACCCGGCAATGAACCCGCCGATCATTTCAAGAACGCCATAACCAACATTCAGGATCACAACGATCCAGAGCGCGCGGCGATAGCCAGGGTCCTGATGGGCCGCACCTTGCTGAATATCTTCGTCGCTCTCGATGCGGTCAAACCCATACCCTGTTGTCTCGACGGCTTTTTCAATTTCCGGCAAGCGCGCTTCGGGAGCTGTCAAAGTCATTATGTGCGTTGCAGTAGACACTTTCACGGCGTCAGGCGCGATACCCGCAGATTGCGCCGCCCGCTCGATCTGGGCGGCATCCTTGGCGCAATCCATGCCGGAAACGCGGTAACGAAAGGATGGGATATCTGCTATCGCGCTTTCTGCGTTGGCCATGATCGCAGTTCTCCTGCTAAAGTGGATCAAAGGATAATATATCAGTGAGCAATGATATGACGCAGATCGTTGTGGACCGCAAGGTCGGTACCATTGAACAACGAGCAAAACTATTTCGCGGCTTTGCCGACCCAAGCCGCTTGTCTATTCTCGGCGCGCTGTGCGGGGAGCCGCTGGTTGTTCACGAACTCGTCGAGCGTACGGGACTATCACAACCAAACGTATCCAACCACTTGCGATGCTTGTTGGAGTGCGGGCTAGTCAACAGCGACCGAGATGGGCGCTTCATCCGCTACCGTATCAGTAGCGCACGTATCGCAACGCTGTTGAGCGATGTGGACGCACTTCTCGATGTGGTCGCAGGGGGCGTTGAGGCCTGCGACAACTATCGCGGGAGATAAGCAGCCACTAAGCGATGAAATAGACTAGGACAGAGCTAAAGGACGACTGATATGGATGTAACGCGCCGTCAAATTATTATAGCCGCTGTAGGTCTTACCAGCATTGCACCCTTCGCCGCGATTGCGCAGGGAGCTCCGTCGATCCACGTTCTTAAGGACCCGAATTGCAGCTGTTGCCGGGTTTGGGCTGATATTCTTCGGGCTGAAGGCTTCCGTGTGACCGAGGAGCGCAGCTTTGGAACACTGCTGGTCCGACACAAGTTGGACAATGGCATCCCCCAAGAGATGATATCGTGCCACACAGGCGAGATCGAAGGCTATATGATCGAGGGCCATGTGCCCGCAGCAGACATTCGTCGCCTTCTGGACGAACGCCCAGACGCAGTCGGTCTCGCCGTTCCCGGCATGCCCTATGGATCACCCGGAATGGGGCCAGAAGATCAGCGTGAAGCCTACGATGTATTTCTGATCCGGCGCGACGGTAACACCGAAGTGTTCACGAGTTACGAAGCAGCCTGACGGCAATTTCATTGATCGGAAACCATAAGGAGAAGACTATGAAGCAGCATAAATCACGCTATTTTGGTATGGTTGCGGTGTGTATGATCTCTGCTACTGTAGCCTTCGCACAGCAGCAGCGAGGCGATTGGTGGGGTCACGGGCCAATGGGACCGAACCACATGTGGTCTGAACGCATGCCTGGCTGGGGACACGGCAACATGGGTCCGGGCCAGCAACAGCGCATGCAACGACATTGGACTTACATGAACGAGGGCGTGCCCGCAGCTTATCGGGGCGCTCGGAGCACTATTCGCGCGACGCCTGAAGTTATCGCGGAAGGCCAGACGCTATACACAACGAACTGCGCAAGTTGTCATGGAGCCGAGGGTCTCGGGGATGGTGAGGCCGGTCGGTCTCTCGTGCCTTCTCCGGCTCTCCTTAGATGGTTTGTTCAGATGCCGATGTCGGGAGACGAGTATCTGCTCTGGGCAATTTCTGAGGGCGGTCAGCGCTTCGGAACAGAAATGCCAGCCTTCAGGGAAGCGCTGACTGAAGAAGAAATCTGGAAAATCATCGCATACATGCGTG
The DNA here is from genome assembly GCA_964478505.1 of uncultured Loktanella sp. GTDB lineage: Bacteria > Pseudomonadota > Alphaproteobacteria > Rhodobacterales > Rhodobacteraceae > Yoonia. The sequence continues at coordinate 129 of CAYZKE010000509.1, read as the reverse complement.
CGGGGTTCCCGTGATACCGCGCACCGCGAACACTTTGTAGAGCTTTTGGCGGTGCTTCCAAAAATACACAATTTCGCCGATCACCACCAAAACTGACATTGGTGGAGCGCGCAGCATCGCTCACTCTGG
>CAYZKE010000508.1:1317-2783 GCA_964478505.1 uncultured Loktanella sp. | reverse complement strand
GGTATCAAAATGAAGTTCTAATTCACTTTTGTGAATTGAATTGAAAGAGCGGGCGTTTTCGTCCGCTCTTTTCTTTTGCGCATCCATGTTGCACATAAGCGGCAAAGAAGAGGTGCCTATGTCCCTATCCGAAATCACCGCCCGCATTGCGAAAGCTGCCGAAACAGCAGGTCGGTCAATGGATGATCTGTCCCTTATTGCGGTATCCAAGGTTCAGCCCAACGCCCGTGTCGAGGCCGTGCTGAACGAGGGCCACCGGATATTCGGGGAAAACAAGGTGCAAGAGGCCGCTGGCAAATGGCCCGCCTTTCGTGAACGCTATGACGGGATCGAACTGCACCTGATCGGGCCGCTGCAAACGAACAAAGCAAAGCAAGCGATGGAGCTGGCACAAGCCATCCACACCGTTGATCGCCCCAAGCTAGCCAATACGATCGCCCGCCATGCGCAGGACCTTGGGTTCTGTCCGGATCTGTTCATTCAGGTCAACACCGGCGAAGAGCCGCAGAAGGCAGGCGTTCTGCCACATGAGGCGGATGCTTTCATCGCCGAGGTCCGCGCCCTTGATCTGCCGCTGAAAGGGTTGATGTGTATACCGCCCGTGGATGAAGAGCCATCGTTGCATTTTGCCCTGCTGTCCAAGATCGCGGCGCGGAACGGTCTTGCGGGTCTGTCGATGGGGATGAGCAGCGACTTTGAAAGCGCCATCGCCTTGGGTGCCACACATATCCGCGTCGGTTCGGCCATTTTTGGCGAGCGTGTCTACGGGTGAGCGACGATTACGCCCCGCCCCAAGACCCTTTGACGATCCTGCATGACGACCATCAGGTTCTTTTGGTTGATAAGCCAAGCGGCCTTTTGTCGGTCCCCGGTAAAGGCCCGCATCTGGCCGATTGTCTTTTGGCGCGTGTACAGGCGGCGTTTCCGATGGCTTTGCTGGTGCACCGGCTCGATCGCGACACCTCGGGGGTGATGATTTTTGCGCTGACACCGCACGCCCAGCGTCACCTCGGGCTGCAATTCGAAAAACGGCAGACCAAGAAAACCTATATCGCACGGGTCTGGGGCGAGATGGTGGAAAAGACAGGGACCGTGGATTTGCCCCTGATCGTGGATTGGCCGAACCGCCCCAAGCAGATGGTGGATCACGAGACCGGTAAACAGGCGGTCACCGATTGGCGCGTTGTGCGCGCAAGAGACGGGGAAACGCGGGTCAAGCTTATGCCGCGCACGGGCCGGTCACATCAGTTGCGTGTCCATATGCAGGCACTGGGGCATCCGATCTTGGGTGATCCGTTCTATGCAACAGGAGAGGCGCGGGATTATCCGCGCCTCATGTTGCATTCCGAGACGTTGCAGTTCCGCCACCCTGACGGGGGTCAGGGTATGCGTATTACAGCTAAGTGTCCGTTCTAGCCTGCGATAAACTGCGCAATGGCATCCACTTCGGACTGTGCGATTTCATG
>CAYZKE010000508.1:0-1217 GCA_964478505.1 uncultured Loktanella sp. | reverse complement strand
TGGACCGAGCCTGCGCCCTGTGCTGCATGTCCTGCCGTGGGGATTTCTTCGATATCAATGATGTTCGCATCATTCCCGCCCGGCACGATAAAGCGGGTCACATTGTCTTGGGTGTCAAGCTTTTCATAGCCCATGAACTGCAACAGCTCGCTGCTCATCGCGGCCTGTTGGAGGCGCATATCGGCAGAGTGGAACCCACGGATACCCATCTCTTCGCTCACGCCATTGCCGGTCCAAGGCGTGCGGTCATCGTTGCTTTCGACCAAGGCAAACTGATCGCCGTCAGGGCCATCGAACAAAACACGCTTTTCACCGAAACGGGTGTCTTGGGCAACGCCGGCAACCTCGAAGGTTGCGAAACGGTCAAGCCACGCCTGCGACGTCCCTGTCGGGATACTGAATGCGGTGCGCCCCACTTCGCCGACACCCTTGCGGCCACGGCCTGCGTTGGGGAAGGGAAAGTAGGTCATGACTGTACCGGGCGTTCCTGCTTCGTCACCATAATAGAGGTGATACACATCAGGTGCGTCAAAGTTCACGGTCTTCTTCACGCGGCGCAAACCAAGCACGTTGGTAAAGAAGGCATTGTTCTCACGGGCGTCACTGGCCAGTGAGGTGACGTGGTGCAGGCCTTTAATCTGTTTGATCATCTCGCTCTCCTATCTTGTTGACAAGATACATAGCGGATCTGCTCATGCACTAAACATCCACAGGCGCACCTATTTGGTGCGCCCGTGCACATGACGCTACTCGGCAGCCCAGCCCGAGATGGCTTTGACCTCGAGGAATTCTTCAATCCCCCAGACACCGCCTTCGCGCGCGCGCCCGGACATTTTCATGCCGCCAAAGGGCGAACCCGCACCGCGGGACTGGCCGTTCATCTCAACCATGCCCGAGCGCAGGGCGCGGGCCATGCGGTTGCGCTTTGCGCCATCCTGCGACTGGACATAGTTGGTTAGACCATAGGGTGTATCATTGGCGATGCGCACGGCATCTGCTTCATCGTCGAACGGAATGATCGACAGCACAGGACCAAAGATTTCTTCCTGCGCAATACGCATGTCATTGGTCACATCGGCAAAGACCGTTGGGCGCACATAAAATCCACGGTTCATTCCCTCAGGCAGACCCGGACCACCGGCCACAAGGCGCGCACCTTCGTTAATGCCCACTTCGATCATTTCCTGAATTTTCGTCCATTGGCTCTTGTTCACCAC
>CAYZKE010000507.1:2369-2788 GCA_964478505.1 uncultured Loktanella sp. | reverse complement strand
CATGCCGCCACCAACGACACCCGTATCAATCAGCTTACGGGCTTGTTGAATATCTGCGCACGCTTGATGTGCTGGAAACGGCGGGTTGGTCACCGTCCCGTTGTATTCCGCATGGTGGACACCAGATGTCGCTCAACATCGCGGCGGGTCTGGGGCTTGGCGGGAACGAGAGCTACCCCGACCTGTTCCAGCCCTACGGCGGTTTTCCGGATTCTGTAAAAGTCGAAGACGGTCATATCATCATGCCCGAACTGCCGGGCATCGGCTTTGAAGGCAAATCCGATCTGATCAAGGTCATGCGGGAGTTGGCGGAGTAGCAACGACGCGCTACGGGCGGAAAATCGGCACCTATCGAAGGTGCCGGCTTCCGTCCGAACGATTTTGTCGTCTATCCGGCGCATGGTGTCGGACAGATCATT
>CAYZKE010000507.1:0-2359 GCA_964478505.1 uncultured Loktanella sp. | reverse complement strand
GAGAAATGCCGCATCGCATTTAGCCGTCACGATTTCGCCTGATGGAGTGTCGACAATCACGAACGCTATCCATGCGGCATGCAGCATAGCGTCCATCTTGGCAGGCCATGCGATGGGCCTCAGCCGCAAAGCTGCTCGGAAGTCAGAGGATTGCTACAGCGACAAGATCGTTTGAACCATGGGCTGAAAGACGGCGAAGTCATCTCTATTTCCAAATATACGCCTAAAATTTAAGCAATAAGCCGAATGAGGCGCAGCGAGAACATGTATTTGCGATTTTCCCTTGCTTTGCATTAGGTGAACCATTCCTAATTTGGTTCGGACCAATCGACTATAGATTCAGATCGAATCGTATGCGGAGGCTGACGTCTTGAATTTCGACAGTGATTTTTCTGACAACACGACCCGTGCCCTGACGCAGGTCAGGCATCTTATCGAAGAGGGTAAGTTGCCGTCTGACGGTCGGCTGCCGACGGAACGTGAATTGTCCGAAAGGTTCGGCTGCGGTCGCCGCACGATCAGACGCGCTCTCGAGGTTCTTGAGGCAGAGGGCCTGCTGTGGCGCAGACAGGGTAAAGGCACATTTGCCGGTCAGCCCCCGCGCGCTGCAAAAGGTCTTGCCGATGAAATCGTCGACGAGGTTGATGCGCTTGCCGTTATGGAGGCCCGTTTAGGGATCGAGCCGCAATTGGCCGCGCTTTGCGCGCGCCGTGCCACCGCAGATGATATTGACCGGCTTCGTCTGTTGGCGGGGCGGACCTATAGTGCAGCGGACTCGGATTCGTCTGAATTGTGGGACGGCGCCATGCACCGGCTGATCGCAAGAATTGCGGATAACCCGCTTCTTCTGGCGGCCTTTGACTTGGTCGATGCCGTGCGCAGCGCCGAGGATTGGCAGCACAAGCGCCACATGGCGCGGACGACAGAGACGAAAGCGCTCTACCACACGCAGCACACGCAGATCATCGATGCGATTGATGCGCGGGATATGGACGCGGCACGCAATGCAATGACCGAACACCTGCAAATGCTCAGAGACAATCTGAGCCGCTCCATGGGGGACACATCATGACCGCGCCACTGTTAGATGTGCAAGGCATGTCGATCCGGATCGCAGGCACGCAGCGCGATCTGGTAGAGGATGTGTCCTTTGCGCTCTACCCCGGTGAAACACTTTGTATCGTGGGAGAGTCCGGCTGCGGTAAAAGCCTGACCTCACTGGCGCTGATGGGGTTGCTGGCCTCGCCGCCGTTGTCCGTGACGGGGGGCAAAGCCCTGTTTGAAGGGCGCAACCTGTTGGAAATGCCGTTGAAAGACCTGCAGGAATTGCGCGGCGATCGCATGGCGATGATTTTCCAAGAGCCGATGACGTCTTTGAACCCTGCCTTGCGGATCGGTGACCAAATTGCCGAAGCGGTCCAGCGCCATCAAGGTGTGAGCGCCGAAGCCGCCCGCGCACGTGCGCTTGAGATGCTGCGGCGCGTGCGTATTCCCGCACCTGAAAGTCGGCTGGATGCCTATCCGCACAATCTATCAGGTGGCATGCGCCAGCGTGTAATGATCGCAATGGCCCTTGCCAATGATCCCAAACTGCTGCTTGCGGATGAACCGACAACGGCACTTGATGTGACCATTCAGGCGCAAATCCTTGAACTAATGCGGACCCTGCAGGCGGAAACAGGCAGTGCGATGATCTTGATTACCCATGATCTGGGGGTCGTGGCGGAAATGGCTGACAAGGTCGCAGTCATGTATGCGGGCAGGATCGTTGAAATGGGCACCGCCGCGCAGATTTTCGATGATCCGCAACACCCTTATACAATCGGCTTGATGAGCTCGATGCCAACCTTGGGGCAGCGTCTGGACAAACTGGTCACGATCCCCGGTGTGGTGCCGCAGGCCGCGCAGATGCCTGCCGGCTGTCGTTTTGCGTCGCGGTGTCCCTTTGCGGATGCGGGCTGCGCCAAGACGCCAGCCATGGTGGAAGTCGTATCCGGTCATGCCGTTGCATGCTGGAAAGCGCCGCTTGACACACAGATGGAAGAGAGGGCCTTGGCATGACGGGCAATCCGGTCATCTTGGAGACGAATGGTCTTAAGCGACAGTTCGAAACTGCAAAACCGCTTTTCGGCAAGGCCAAAGTGGTGCGCGCTGTTGACGGCATTGATCTCAAGATCATACGCGGTGAAACCTTTGCAATTGTGGGTGAATCCGGTTGTGGTAAATCCACGCTTGCGCGGCTGCTTGTGCGCCTGATCGCGCCGTCCGAGGGCAGCGTCAAATATGAGGGCCGCAATATCGCGGACATCTCGGAACACGAAATGCGCGGGCTGCGTCGCGATTTGCAGTTCATTTTTCA
>CAYZKE010000506.1:1770-2792 GCA_964478505.1 uncultured Loktanella sp. | reverse complement strand
TTCAACTTGCCTTCACCCTGAATTGCGACGTTGCAGGCGTTCTTGCAGCCCATCAGACAAGACACACGCCGCGTCTTGACCGCTTCAACGCCAGTCGCAACGGCTTCGATCAAACCTGCCAGCACTTCGCCGTCGGTTTGCGTCATGTCGCCTGCGTCCCACCCGTCTTGTTTGCAAGTGTCGCAGATTGTGATCCAGGTTGTCATGCTCTTTCGCCCCATATTCTTGCGGTTCTTCAAGCGGATTTGCGCCTCACCCTCAGGCGAATGCGCGTAAGCTTGCCCTTTAGTACAGGTGGCCCACGTGCGTTAACACTTCGTTAATACATTGGGCACAGTGCTGTCCTTGTTGGGTTAAGAAACCGTCAACTGAAGTCCTAAAATTGTTTCGAACGGGAAGTAATTATGCGCGCACTGATTGTCCAACGAAATGAAGACCTCGGCGGCGTCTGGAAGCGGCATCTTGAGCGCCTTGAGGTGGACGTCACCCTTGTTCAAAGCGCGACAAATGCGCTGAACCTGATATCTTCGCACCCTTTCGATGTGATCGTGCTGGACGTTGTTCTTGCCGAGGGCAGTGCTTTGGCGGTTGCCGATCTCGCACGTTTCCGACAACCGCGCGCCAATATTGTTTTTGTGACCGACACGACGTTCTTTTCAGACGGGTCGATCTTTAACTACGCGGCCAATGCACGCGCCTTTGTAAAAACGGCAACGCCCCCGCAGGACCTTGCCGCGATTGTGCATCACTATGGGGCTACTGCCCACGACCGTGCGGCGCATCATAGTTAAGGATTGGGTTGACCGGTAAAATCCGGTGCGGATTAATCGTGTCATGGCTGTAGTGATAGTGCCGCACGATATGCGCTATGTTCACGGTCTCAGCGATGCCCGGCATCTGATAAAGTTCGCGCATATAGCCCGAAAGGTTCGGATAATCCGCGATCCGCTTGCGATTGCATTTGAAATGCAGGTGATAGACCGGATCGAAGCGCACCAGCGTGGTCCAGAGGCGCCAGTCGG
>CAYZKE010000506.1:1197-1760 GCA_964478505.1 uncultured Loktanella sp. | reverse complement strand
CCTCGGTCAGCCGGTCACCCATCAGATAGCGGTTTTCGCTCAGGCGCTCTTCCAGCCAGTTGAGGGTTTCAAAAAGTGGATAGACCGCTTTGTCATAGGCTGCTTGCGTTGTCGCAAAGCCGGATTTGTAAACACCATTGTTGAGGGTGTCATAAATGCGGTCATTCACCGGAGCGATCGCATCGCGCAATTCCTCGGGCCAGTAATCCTCTGTATTGCCAGTGATGTGGTCAAAGGCGGAATTCAGCATCCGGATAATCTCGGAGCTTTCATTGGATACGATCGTTTCGCGCTTTTTGTCCCACAAGATCGGCACGGTCACGCGCCCGTTCATATCGGGCAGCGCCTTGAGATAGATGTCACGTGCAAATGGCATGCCGTAAAGCGTATCACCCGTGGCCCCGTCTTCATCAGTTTCAAAAGTCCAACCATCAGACAGCATATCAGGATGCACAGCAGAAATGCTGATGTGATCTGTGAGGTCCTTCAACTGGCGGAAGATCAAAGTGCGGTGCGCCCATGGGCATGCGTATGAGACATAAAGATGATACCGCCCGCTTTCC
>CAYZKE010000506.1:0-1133 GCA_964478505.1 uncultured Loktanella sp. | reverse complement strand
GTTGCGAAACTGCGCGTCTTTGCGTTCGAACGCGCCGCCGGATTTCTTGGTGTCGTACCAGACGTCATGCCAAACGCCGTCAATAAGTTGGCCCATTTTGCTCATCCATTCATTGCTTGAGAGAGCAGGTAACGCGCCTGCACCATGAAACAAAGGCGTGTGAGGGCGCATCTTTGGTGCATGAGTGCACATAAGGCCCGTTGCGGCCTGCCGCCGCATCGCATGATTGCGTCGCTTAAGCGTTTGCTCCTGCGCCTTGCCCTGTCTATACGATTCCTGACGAAGCCGCGCTGCGGCCAGAGAGGTTGGAGATAGGTCGGTTGACCCAAGACGGGAACCGGACATCACATCGTCAAGACCCGCGCGCCGGGGCCTCTTGTGATGGAAAAATACGGAGGATGCCCATGCGGGGACTGCTGACATTTATCTTTTTGTTCGCCGGATCATCGGCTTTTGCACATCCCGGCCACTGGGCCGAGGTCGCAGGGCATGGTCACTGGATTGCGGGTGCAGCGATTGCGCTTGCTGGTCTTGCGGCACTTTGGGGCGCATCCAAAGAAAAAGCATCGAAAAAAGATGACGTCGAAGCAGAAGACGAAGAGCTGGAAGAGGAAACCGCATGAAAACCGGTGTTATGATTTGCGGCCACGGTTCGCGCAGCCAATCTGCCGTCGATGAATTTGCGACCTTGGCCGACAAGCTGCCCGCGTATCTCCCAGAAGACTGGATGACCGACTACGGTTACCTGGAATTCGCCAACCCTGTGATCCGCGACGGTCTGGACAAGCTGCGCGAAGCAGGCTGCGAGCGGATTTTGGCTGTGCCGGGCATGCTGTTTGCCGCAATGCACGCCAAGAATGACATTCCCACAGTCCTGAACACCTATGCGGCCAAACATGGGATCACCGTACAATATGGCCGCGAGCTTGGCATTGATCCCAAGATGATCGCCGCCGCCGCAGGACGTATCCAGGACGCGGTCGACAAAGCGAACGCCGAACATGGTGAATTGCCCCTGACCGAGACTTGTCTTGTCGTCATCGGGCGCGGCGCATCCGACCCCGACGCGAACGGAAACGTGGCCAAGATCGCGCGGATGCTGCAAGAGGGCATGGGCTTTGGCTGGTGCGAAG
>CAYZKE010000505.1:0-2796 GCA_964478505.1 uncultured Loktanella sp. | reverse complement strand
AAACATCATGCCTGCGGGGGTGAAATGATAGGCAAAGGTGTTTTGGGCGACGTCGGTCCCATCAAAGCCCATCGCGACCAGAAACCGCCCCATGCGCCAGAAATCCGGCCGTGTGCCGCCGGGTTCATAGATCGGGCCGGGCGACTGAAAGATGTGGCTGACGTTGCGGGCAGGGATGGCGCCGAAAGGCGGCTGCACGGCTTGCCCGCGGCAGAGCGCATCTTTCCGCATCACGGGGAGACCTGCCAGGTCCGCCAGGGATGTCAGGCCCGCCTCCGGAAAAATCTCTTGTGCCGCTTTGAGTTGCGCGGCCGTTCTTTCGTCCTGCGTGCGGGTTTCGAGTGTGTTCTTGCTCATGCCAACCACCTTTTGCGCCGCCGGTAACTGCGCACATCACGGAATGATTTGCGCCCTTCATCGGACAGGCCCAGATAAAATTCTTTCACATCAGGGTTCTCGCGCAACTCTGCCGCGGGGCCTTCCATCACGACGCGCCCCGATTCCAGAATATAGCCGCGATGGGCGAACCGCAGTGCCACGTTTGTGTTCTGCTCGGCCAGCAGAAAGGACACGCCCTCGTTTTCATTCAGGGATTTCACGATGCCGAAAATCTCTTCTACCAGTTGCGGCGCAAGCCCCATTGAGGGTTCATCGAGCAGGATCGTCTCGGGTCGGGACATCAGGGCGCGGCCAATCGCGCACATCTGTTGTTCCCCGCCCGAGGTATAGCCCGCCTGAGATTTGCGGCGCTCACGCAGGCGGGGGAAATAATTGTAGACCATCTCAAGATCGGCCTGCACAGCCGCACCGCCATCGCTGCGCGTGTAGGCGCCGGTCAGCAGGTTTTCCTCAATGGTCAGGTGTTCAAAACAATGGCGGCCTTCCATGACCTGCACAACGCCGCGCTTGACCAGCGCCTCGGGCGACAGGTCTTGCACAGGTTCACCGCGATATGTGATTGCGCCCTTGGTCACTTCGCCGCGTTCGGAATGCAGCAGGTTGGAGATCGCCTTGAGCGTTGTCGTCTTGCCCGCGCCATTGCCACCCAGAAGGGCCGTAATGCCGCCTTTGGGCACGGTCAGGGACACGCCTTTCAGCACAAGGATCACGTGATTGTAGATCACCTCGATGTTGTTGACCTCAAGAAGGGTCTCAACCTGTTCGTCATCCAACATGGGACGTGGCTCCATCAGTTTTGTAGGCGGTGGGCGGTCCGCTATTAGACCGCCCACCCGTTGTCGTTTTACAGGCAGCCCGGCTCGATACCGGCCTCAGCCGCGAATGCAGCTGAATCTTCTGCAACCAAAGGCTGGATCACGCTCATGTCGGGCGCGATGTAATCGGTCAGGGCAACCCAATTGCCAGCGGAGGCATCCCACTGCTGCACGATACCCAAACCAGAGCCACCGTGGTTCTGACATGTCACGCTGAACGCAGGACCGACCCGGGCCATGCCCAGTTCTTCCATGCGCGCATCGGTGATTTCCAGCGCTTCCATCCCGTCACGCACCATCGCAGCAGTCACAGCGGACACGCCGTGGATTTCCTGCGCTTTGGCAATCGCTTCGGCGGCCAGCATCGCGGCATACATGCCCCGTGTGTAAAGCACCGAGCCGATGTTAGAGCCGTCACCTGCCGCATTGCCCGCATCGTGGACTAGCGTGCGGATGTCATCGAAGACAGGCAGGCTGGCGTCGATCCGGTTCATGTTCAGCGACTTATAGCCGTTGGCCGCCGCACCCGCAGGGGTCACGTCATGCTCGGCACCGGCCCACCAGTTGCCGATGAAGTTTTCCATCGGGAAACCAATGTTGGCGGCTTCCTGCACGGCCACCTGGTTCATCACACCCCAGCCCCACATCAGGACATAGTCAGGACGTTCGCGGCGGATTTGCAGCCACTGCGATTTCTGCTCCTGACCGGGGTGGTCAACGGCCAGTTGGGTCAATTCAAAACCGTGCATCGCAGAGAGCTCTTCCAATGTGCGGATCGGTTCCTTGCCATAGGCCGAGTTGTGGTAGACCAGCGCGATCTTCTTGCCTGACAGATCGCCACCATTCTCATCCAGAAGGTAGTTCACCATCACCGATGCAGCATCCCAATAGTTCGCAGGGTAGTTGAACACCCAGTTGAAAACCTCGCCATTGGCGGCAGATGTGCGGCCGTAGCCCATGGTGTGAAGCGGGATGCCGTCAGCGGTGGCTTTGGGGATCAGCTGATAGGTGATACCAGTAGACAGCGGTTGATAGATCAACGCCCCTTCGCCCTTGGTGGCCTCATAGCACTCCACACCTTTTTCGGTGTTATAGCCGGTTTCGCATTCCAGAATGCGGACGCTTTCGCCGCCGATACCGCCGTCACGGGCGTTCAGCATGTTGAAATAATCCTGATAGCCATCCGAGAACGGCGTGCCACCCGCCGCATAAGGGCCGGTGCGATAGCTGAGATCAGGAATGACAAGCTCCGCGCTCGCGACCCCTGCGGCCAGTGTAGCTGTGAGGGCCATTGCGGCCAGTTGTTTCATCTTCATCGGGTTTCTCCTCCCATGATTGGTCCGATTGTCACGCCGGGGTTTGCCCCGATCTTTAGGCGCGTGCTTGGCACGCCCCGCATTTAATAAGGGAACGGCCAAAGCCGCAGTTTCTCTTTTGCCAGCCGCCATAGCTGGGCGAGCCCGTGTGGTTCCTTGATCAGGAAAAACATGATCAGCGCGCCCACGATCACCAGTTGGAAATGCGCCACCAGATCGGTGGGCCAGCCCAAAAGGTCGACACCGATCAGTTTCAGCACAACAGG
>CAYZKE010000504.1:0-2805 GCA_964478505.1 uncultured Loktanella sp. | reverse complement strand
AAAGCCTGTCGGCCTCGGCCAGAAGACGTTTGACCATACGCCGCACGTCATTTGTAGGCAGGGTTTCGCGGGTAAAGTTCACGGGATCAATGCCCGCTTCGGCCAGCCAGTCAAGCGGCAGATAGATCCGCCCCATACGGGCATCTTCGCCCACATCGCGCGCGATATTTGTCAACTGCATCGCGACGCCCAGATCACAGGCCCGTGCCAAAGCATTGGGATCACGCACGCGCATCAGCACGCACATCATCGCACCCACGGCACTGGCCACGCGGGCGGAATAATCGCGCACACCACTTAAGGTGTCATAGCGCCGCTCGGCAGCATCCCATGCAAGCCCTTCCAGCAAAGCCTCGGGCAGGGCACGCGGCATCTCGAAGTCCTCGATGATCGCGGCAAAGGCGCGGTCCTCGGGCGCATTGTGGGGTTTGCCGGCATAGGCAGCTTCCAAACGGTCTTGCAGGCGGAACACAGCACCGGCCTGATAATCGCCCTCGTCCACTTCGTCATCGGCGAGACGGCAAAAGGCATAAAGTGCCAGCGCAGGGTCACGCACCTTTGCCGGTAAAAGCTTGCTCGCGGCATGAAACGACAATGATCCATGACGGATCGCCTCGCGGCAATGTTCAAGATCATCGGCGCGGATCATTCCGCAGCAACCTTGAGTTCAGGCACAACCGGCGCGTCGGGCACCAGTTTCGCCAGCACTTCGGCACTGGAAATCACGCCGGGCACACCTGCACCCGGATGGGTGCCCGCACCGACAAGGAACAGGCCCTTGGCCTCTTCGCTGATATTATGAGGGCGGAACCACGCAGATTGCAGAATGCGCGGCTCAATCGAAAAGCCGGACCCGTTGGGCGACAGATAGCGGTCGCGGAAATCCTCGGGCGTGAGCACCATTTCGGTGGTGATATGTTCCGCAAAGCCGGGGATTGTCTTTTCAACCTCGGCCATGACCTTGGCTTTGTAAATCTCGGCCTCTTTGGCCCAATCAACAGGGTCATCAAAGCCCAGATGCGGGACGGGCGATAGCACATAAAACGTGTCATCCCCCACCGGAGCGACGCTGGGATCTGTCTTGGAGGGACGGTGGATATAAAGGCTCATATCGTCGGCGAGTTTGCCTTTGATAAAGATATCCTTCAGCAGCCCCTCATAACGTGGCGCGTTGGTGATGGTGTGATGGCCCACATCGGGCCACATCTTGGCAGTGCCTTTGGTGCCGAAATACCAAACGAAAAGCCCCATAGACCAGCGCCGCGATTTCAGTTTTTGGTCTGTCCAGCGTTTGCGCGGCGCATTGCGCAACAGACGCTGATAGGTGTGGCCTGCATCGGCGTTGCTGACCACAAGATCAGCGGCGATTTCCTGACCGTCTGACAAACGCACACCTTTGGCGGCACCTTCTTTGATCAGGATTTCATCCACCTCGGCCCCTTGGCGCACCTGCCCGCCTTGCGACCGGATCACGCCGACCATGGCCTGCGCAATCGCCTGTACGCCGCCCATGGCGTAGTGCACGCCGAATTCCTTTTCCAGATAGGCCACCAGCGCATACATCGACGTCACATGGCGCGGATCACCCCCGATAAACAGCGGATGAAACGACAAGGCCATGCGCAAACGCGGGTCTTTCACACGCGCCTTGGCCAGCCCAAGGATCGACCGGTCCGCGCGCAACAGTGCAAAGAGCGGCAGCACCTTGATGGTTTCCCAAAGCCTGTGCATCGGCTTGGCGACCATCCCCTCAAAGCCCACTTTGTAGCAGGCCTCGCTATCCTTCAAAAACCGCTTGTAGCCTTTCACGTCACGCGGGCTGAGCCGTGCGACCTCGGCCAGCATCGCGTCAGTGTCCTGCCGCGCGGTAAAGGTTGACCCATCCTGCCAGCGTACCTCGTAAAACGGGTCCATCGGGCGCAGATCGACATCATTGTGAAAATCGCGGCCGCATGCCGCCCAAAGATCCTCATAGACCTGCGGGACCGTAATAATCGTCGGTCCCAGATCGAATCGGTGTCCATCTTGCGTGACAGACGACCCCCGACCACCCGGCTTATCCAGCCGGTCCAAGACGGTGACGGCATAGCCTTTGGCCCCAAGGCGCATGGCCGCTGCAAGGCCGCCAAGCCCCGCACCGATCACAATTGCTGCGTTTGAATCGCTCTGTTCGTCTATCATCATGGCTCAACTCTAGTAGTGTAAACACAAGTTGACAATTATTATGTCAACATCTTCCCAAAACGGACCACATATGTCAGGATTAGTTGACACGATAAGAGGTCTTCACCGTGACGCAAACCGTCAGCCTGTCTTTCTTCCGCTTCAGTGGGCCCGTTGCCCGCGCTTGGGCGTTGACAATGATGGGCGGTGCAAGACTGCCTTTGGCACGCACACCTGACATCGGTTTCTGGAAGCTTTGCGGATCAGGCACCGGCGAAGGTTTCACACCTATTCCGAATACTGCCGTTTATGCGATCCTTGCCACTTGGCCCGATGCGGAAACAGCACGTGCGCGCACCCAATCCGGCATCTTTGCCACCTACCAGAAACGTGCCGCCGAGGATTGGACCGTATTCCTGAAAACGCAGACATCGCGCGGGGCATGGTCTGGCCAATCGCCTTTCGAGCCAACAGCCGCGCAAACCAATGGCCCGCTTGCTGCACTTACACGCGCAACCATCAAACCCGGCATCCTGACCCGATTTTGGGGCCGCGTGCCGAACATTTCGGAAATGATCGGCAAAGATCCCAACGTTGCCTTCAAGATCGGCATCGGCGAAGTGCCCATGCTGCATCAGGTGA
>CAYZKE010000503.1:0-2817 GCA_964478505.1 uncultured Loktanella sp. | reverse complement strand
TAACCTTTTCTCACGCCGTGTGCTGGTCTGCACCGATCAGGGGGATTTCAAAGGGGTGATGAACCCCGGCGGCAAACCGGTCCATATCTCGGCCCCCGAGGACCGCAAGAAAGTACCTGAAGTCGGCGAGTTCTTTGTCGATCTGGGTATGGGCAAAGCCGCAAAGGATATCGTGAAAATCGGCGACTACGTCGTCATGGACGAGCCTTTTCTCGAAATGGGTGATAAATTCGTCTCCAAGGCGCTGGATAACCGTATCGCCTGCTGGCTCGGAATCGAGGCGATCAGGGCCTTGGGCAAAAAGGGGCGTGGTGCCGAAATCCACGTGGCCTTCACCTGTCAGGAAGAGGTCGGATTGCGTGGCGCACGCACCGCCGCCTATGCGATCAAGCCCGACATCGGGCTGGGCATCGACGTGACATTGGCCTGCGACACGCCCGGTATCCCTGAAAAAGACGCAACGACCCACCAAGGCAAGGGCTTTGGCCTGCACGTCCGCGACAGCTCATTCATCGCCGACAAAGCACTGGTCGCCGACATCGAAGCCCTCGCGATCAAAAAGAAGATCCCCTACCAGCGCACGATGCTCGCCGCAGGCGGACAAGACGGTGCCGCCGCCCAACAAGCAGCAGCTGGCGCGCGCGCTGTCGGGATCGTGGTGGGCACACGCTACATCCACACAGTCACCGAGATGGTCGAAAAGAACGACCTGCAGGCAGCACTGGATATTCTGGTGGCGTATCTGGGGGAGTTCTAGGAGGTTTTGTCCGCTTTGTGGGACAAAGTGAACTTTCGCTGCGTTTGCTCCAACGTCGGCTTTTCGATATCGACCGAAACGGCACTACAGGCATGCTCCGCCGTATTTAGTGGTAATTTCACTGACTGAGTCATCTTCTGCTTCCCAGTGAATTCTCCAAATCAGCGTGCAAGGAAACTTGCTCTTTTCGAAGATAGCATGGTTCGCTTCGGTATTGACCGAAAACCCTTGTTCTCTCAAACGAGCTGTAAGTTCGTCCGCCGCCAAAGGTAATGGGAATGCTGCGAATACTCGCCTCCCAAATTCTTCATCAGCCTCGGCAAAATTGCTCGGAAGTCCGCTAGCAATTTGAGGCGGTATTGGGAGTGGCGGGAACAAGAGTAGGTAGCCTCCTGCTAAGACCAATGCTAGTAGCGTAAGGCCCCAAATAGGTATTTTCCGTAGCATTTCTGAGTTCCATCGCTGTAGCCTACCGATGTCTATAGCAGGCATTGGATGGTCTTGCAGCATCTGCCATTTTGGGCTCAAACCCGCCATTCTCTGCGCATGCGCACAGCTGGTTACGCTGACGCGCGAAAGTGAAGGACCGTAGGGCGGGGGCTCCCCCGCCACTCAAATATCGTCAGGGCGGGGCCCGGACCTACTTCTTGCCTTCTAGCGCTGCAATCCGCGCCGCCAGCGCCTCATTTTCTTCGCGCGCTTTCTGCGCCATCGCACGGACCGCGTCGAATTCTTCGCGGGTCACGAAATCACGGTCGGCCAGCCAGCGGTCCATCATTGACTTCATCGCTGTCTGCGCTTCGTCCTTGGCCCCCTGGGCCACACCCATGGCATTCGTCATCAACTGGCTGATGTCATCGAGGATCTTGTTGTTGCTCTGCATGGTGTTCTCCATCTGCTGCTTGCCCTTTATATGGGCTTTCGCGCGCAGCACCACAACCCAGGGCAAGAGCGGTTGACTTTGCCGCACCGCCAGACAAGGAATAGCGCCATGTTCGCAGCCATTCCCTTCCCCGATATCTCGCCCGAGATTTTCTCGTTCACGCTCTTCGGGGCCACCATTGCACTGCGCTGGTACGCGATGGCCTATATCGTGGGGATCGCGCTTGGCTGGCAGCTGATCAAACTGGCGCTGAAACGCCCCGCGCTGTGGCGCAATGGCGCGCCCATGCAGGTGTCGCAACTCGAAGACCTGCTAACCTATATCGTCGTTGGCGTTATCGGCGGCGGGCGTCTGGGGTATGTTTTCTTTTATAAACCGGCTGAATTCCTCGCCAACCCTGTCGATATCATCAAAATCTGGGAAGGCGGGTTGTCGTTTCACGGCGGTTTCCTGGGCGTTGTCGTGGCGGTCTACCTTTTCAGCCGCCGCCAGAACGTCCCGCTGCCTGACCTCGCCGATATCATCGCTGTCGCGGCCACCCCTGCGATCCTGCTGGTGCGTATCGCAAATTTCATCAACGCCGAACTCTGGGGGCGGCAAACCGACCTGCCTTGGGGCGTCATATTCCCCGGTCAAGCCGCCCAAGCCTGCGCGACAACGCTGGAACCCTGCGTCCGCCACCCCTCGCAACTCTATGAGGCAGGCCTCGAGGGGCTTCTCCTCGGCACTATCCTGATGCTGCTCGCCTTCCGCTTTGGCGCGCTCAAGAAACCGTGGCTCTTGTCCGGCGTCTTCTTCATGGGCTACGGCATCGCCCGTTTCCTTGTCGAATTCGTGCGCCAGCCCGACGCGCAATTCGTGACCATCGGCAATGAACTGGGCCTTGCGTTCCATGTGAACGGCTATGGCCTCACCATGGGCCAGACGCTCACCCTGCCCATGATCCTCGTGGGCCTCACCGTCGTGATTTTGGCCGCGCGCAGATGACCGCCTTGGGTGATCTCCTGATCGCCCGGATCGCCCGGACCGGGCCGCTGACCGTTGCGGACTATATGGCCGAGTGTCTGATGCACCCCGACCACGGCTATTACATGACCCGCGACCCCCTCGGCGCGGGGGGCGACTTCACCACCGCGCCCGAGATCAGCCAGATGTTCGGCGAGCTGATCGGCCTCTG
>CAYZKE010000502.1:1149-2820 GCA_964478505.1 uncultured Loktanella sp. | reverse complement strand
TGATGAAAATCTATGAGGCCGAGCGTGCATTTTCCGGCCACCCGCCGCAAACGCCATTCCGAACGCAAGATCGCAACAAATCCCCCCTGCCCATGGGGATGACGGACTTTTCAGTCCTGAAAGGCGATCTGGAGGCCCATCTGCTGGCCCCCCTCTGGCGCGACGCGGAACATGCACCAGCCACCGGTAGACTGACACGACATTTACTCGATATCCTCAACGGCGATGATGGAACCGTCTTCCGCCGCTTTGCCCTGATGCGCGAAAAAGCCACGAAATCCCCTTGAACGCAGGCGGTTTGTGCGCTCAGCTTGACGGTAACGGGCATTTCCGCTATCGCATCTTCACGGCTCGCGAGGGCCTACGACGCGGGACGCTCGGAGAATTGCGTCCTTTCACAACATGCGGACCGAAACCGCATCTAAAGGACGTATATGACCAAGTTTTCTGATTTGAACCTTGCCCCCAAGGTTCTCAAAGCGATTGCCGAAACCGGCTATGACACCCCTACCCCTATTCAGGCCGGCGCGATTGCCCCCGCCCTTGAAGGCCGCGATGTTCTGGGGATTGCCCAGACCGGCACCGGCAAAACCGCCGCCTTCACCCTGCCGATGATCACGCTTCTGGGCCGTGGCCGTGCGCGTGCACGGATGCCACGCTCGCTGGTCTTGGCACCGACGCGGGAACTCGCCGCGCAAGTGGCCGAGAATTTCGACGCCTACGCCAAATATACGAAACTGTCGCGCGCCCTGCTGATTGGCGGCACAAGCTTTAAGGATCAGGATGCCATTATCGACAAAGGCGTCGATGTGCTGATCGCCACCCCTGGCCGCCTGCTGGACCACCTCGAGCGCGGCAAACTGATCCTCACAGACGTCAAGATCATGGTTGTGGATGAGGCTGACCGGATGCTTGATATGGGGTTCATCCCCGATATCGAGGAAATCTTCAAACGCACGCCGTTCACCCGCCAGACCCTGTTTTTCAGCGCGACGATGGCCCCCGAGATCGAGCGGATCACCAACACGTTCCTGTCAAACCCCGCCAAGATTGAAGTCGCCCGTGCCGCGACCACGAACGTCAATATCAAGCAGGGTGTTGTCATGTTCAAAGGGTCCTCCAAACCCAAAGAACCTGCGGAAAAGCGTGATCTGCTACGCAAGCTGATCGACGCCGAAGGTGAGGCCTGCACTAACGCGATCATCTTCTGCAACCGCAAGTCGGACGTGGATATTGTGGCGAAGTCGCTGAACAAACACGGTTATCAGGCCGCCCCGATCCACGGCGATCTGGACCAAAGCCACCGGACCAAGACGCTGGATAAATTCCGCGATAATGATTTGCGCATCCTTGTGGCCTCTGATGTGGCCGCGCGTGGTCTGGATATTCCTGCGGTGACACACGTCTTCAACTTCGACGTGCCCAGCCACGCCGAGGATTACGTGCACCGGATCGGGCGCACCGGACGCGCAGGCCGCACCGGTACCGCGATCATGATCTGCACGCCACGCGACGAGAAGAACCTCGAAGACGTGGAACGTCTGGTCGAGGAATCGATCCCGCGTCTGGATGTGCCCGGTGGCAAAGCCGCAGCACCTGCCCCGGCCCAAGCTGAAACAGAGACGTCCGAGGAAAAACCCAGGCGGACCCGCAGCCGGAGCCGTAAACCAG
>CAYZKE010000502.1:486-1139 GCA_964478505.1 uncultured Loktanella sp. | reverse complement strand
GCCCAAAGTCGAAGAAACCAAGGCAGCCCCTGCACCTGCACCAGTTGCGCGCGCCGATGAAGCCCCGCGCGAGCAAAAGCCACACGAAGACCGCAACCGCGGTGGCCGTGGACGCGGGCAAGACCGGCGCGACAACGGGCCGAAGGTTGTTGGCATGGGTGAAGACACGCCCGCGTTTATCGCCATGAGCTTTGCGGAGCGCGCGAAAAGCTAGGCGTTGTTTTAGAGGGGCGATATACGCAATGTCGCCTCACTCTCTCGGCTCTGAATAAATGATGCCGCGATAGACGGTCTCTCCATCAACGTCCAAACGGCAAACAAAGTCGAGCCGTGCAAACTCATAGTAATCTTGCCACTCAGCCGGCAGTGATCGCTGAAAGAATACACGCTCTCTTGCGCTAGGTGGCGTGCATGCAGACCATTCGTGTTCAAGGCCTTCCGCAACGATAAATGGAAGTGGCAGAAAACGCCGCGTCGGATCGTAGTCTGATAGAGAGCCAAGCAATAGCCCCGGTTCGCCCTCAGCTAGCGATGATGTTTGGCCCGGTGCGGTAACGATACCTCTAATGCCATTTCCATCAGAAGTCAGGATATAGGAATCATTAGGGAGATCAGGAAGCGTAAAATACCCAAAGCGGTAGTACTGAATGACA
>CAYZKE010000502.1:0-476 GCA_964478505.1 uncultured Loktanella sp. | reverse complement strand
TAATACGTTTCGATTATTCTAAACGATTTTCACCGTCAGTTTTAAGCTCAACTCGTCCGAGATCTGCAGCAGGTGCCGCTGCTTCTGACTGGTACTACTGTGTGTCTTTATGAAAAATGAATCCACTTTAGTTTCATTGTATTTCGTTGACGCTTCACGCGAAACAATATTTTCACCGTTGACCCTAATGTTAAGTCTGGCGACGCGCTCGAAGCCGATCTGTTCGATTACTTTGACTAGAGTTTCTGCGGCTGTGTTTTCTGAGAACACTATTCCACTAGGAAACTTCACGAAAAGTCCGGTTCGGGAGGCTTTCGTCGTAGATAGAATTCTTCGCGCAGAATCTTCAGCGGTAGTATTTAAGTCCATTTCTTCAGTGTGCTCAGAAAATACCGACTGCCATTCGTGCGCGAGAGCTTCGACGAACCCGGCAAGTGGTGGAAAAACATCAAGGGCGAGGGGACCGTCGAACTCGT
>CAYZKE010000501.1:1526-2821 GCA_964478505.1 uncultured Loktanella sp. | reverse complement strand
GCCCTGCACGATAGCCAGGCGGTGGATCACCTGCTCATGCAAGGCAACACCGGCTCGGACGTCTGGGCCGATCCGGCCTATCGGTCCGAAGAGATGGAGGCCAAGCTGCGCGCCCGGGGCCTGAAGAGCCGCATCCATCGCAAGGGCAAGCGGGGCAAGCCGCTGACCGAACAGGGCAAGAGCAGCAACCGGACCAAGTCCACAGTGCGTGCGCGGGTCGAGCATGTCTTCGGTGCCCAGACCAACGACATGGGCGGAACGCTGGTGCGCACGGTCGGACTGATCCGCGCCAAGGCCAAGATCGGGATGAAGAACCTCGCTTACAACATGCGACGGCTGGCGCAGCTGCGCCGCCTGAACCCATGTCCGGCGTAATCCGGGGCGCGAACGTCAGGCCGAGGAGGCCGGGGCCTGCCATAGCCCGGCGGAATGGTCCCCGACTACGGTGCCGAACACTCCAGAAAGCCGATTCCTGCAGGCTTCAGGCCGCCAGAACCGGCCCTGAACAGCGGAAAATACGAAAAATCGAGGTGCCCGAGTGTCAGTCTGGCGGACGCTGTGCAGTCTCGGTCTGACACACAAAAAAAGACCTCCAGGCCGTCGAGCAAAAGCGACCTGAGGTCCGGCAGGCGCGCCATATCTGGATCACGCGACGCCAGCCGTTCATGCGTAGCTTGTTGCCCCGCATCGGGTTTATTGACGAAACTTCCCTGAAAACCAACATGACCAAGACCACCGGATGGTCGCCCAAGGGCAAGCGTTTGATCGACCACACGCCCTTCGGCCACTGGAACACGCAGACCTTTATCGCGGCGCTGCGACATGACCGGCTGGATGCACCTTGGGTTATCAACGGCGCGATGAACCGCGAGCTGTTTGAGCTTTATGTGGAGACCCAATTGGCCCCGACCCTGCAGCCCGGTGACGCCATCATCCTCGATAACCTGTCATCACACAAAAGCCCCAAGGCCGTCGATGTTATGCGCGAGGTGGGAGCATGGTTCCTGTTCTTGCCGCCCTGCAGCCCGGATCTCAATCCCATCGAAATGGCCTTCGCCAAGCTCAAGGCGCTCATCCGACGATCAGCCGCGCGAACCTACGATGACTTATGGCATGCCGTTGGTCAGGTCTGTGATCTCTTCACTGAAGAAGAATGCTACAACTTCTTCAAGGCCGCAGGATATGAAACCGATTGATCGCAACGTGCTCTAGGGGCGGCGTTATCAAGAGCTGATCTGCACGCCGATCTGACAAAATTGCAATCGAACAAGCGGTCTGTGTCGGTTGGCTGACTG
>CAYZKE010000501.1:0-1516 GCA_964478505.1 uncultured Loktanella sp. | reverse complement strand
TCGCAAGTGGCACGGCCAGCGAGTATTGCAGGTTCTCCGGAAACCATTACGGCACCTGTGACCTTGCCCCCTGATCCCGGACCAGGGGCTTGTTCGATTAAGCTGCTATTTTGGTCATCATGTCCATCCTTGCTTGAGCCGGCGTGCGGTATCCGATGCTGGAGTGGCGCCGTTGGCGGTTGTAGAAGATCTCGATGTACTCGAACAGCGCAGCCTTTGCCTCGCGTCGTGTTCGGAACGTCGTTCGGTGAACCATTTCGGTTTTCAGGGAACTGAAGAAGCTCTCCATTGGAGCGTTGTCGAGGCAGTTTCCCTTTCGGCTCATCGAGGCGGTTATGTGGTGCAGTTTGAGTAATTTCCGGTAGCTGTCACAAGCATATTGCACCCCCCTGTCCGTGTGCACGATCAGCCCCGGCGCGGGCCGTCGGTTGCGGATGGCCATTTTCAGTGCGTTTTCGCACAGGGTGCTTTTAAGGCGTTCGGACATGGACCATCCGACGATTTCCATAGTGGCCAGGTCCTTCACCGCAGCGAGATAGAGCCAGCCCTCGTCGGTCGGGAGCGAGCCTTGTCGCGCCATTGGTCCGAGCGACAATGGCGAGCGAGATGTCTGCGAGCCAAACGGTGTCTGGCACCATGATCTTCAAGTTGCGACGCAGCAGGTTCGGAGCGATCGCAAAGGAATGGCGACTGTCCGTGGTTACGGGCATCCGCCGCTTGCGCCTTGGCGGGTGAATCACGCTCTGTTTCATAAGCTTGGCGACCATCTTGCGGGACACACGATGACCCAGGGCCCGCAGTTCCGCATGGATCCGAGGCGCTCCGTAGCGCTGCTTGCTGGTCTCGAAAATCGCCCGGATCTCATCGATCAACGCGTCCCACCTGGCCGTCCGCGCCGCCCTTTCCGGTGCTGTGCGGTGCCAGGCGTGAAACCAGCTGCGGCGCACGCCGAGCACCCGGCACATCAACCGAACGGCATGAACGTGAGCATGGGCGGCTATGAAAGCAAGCTTCGCTGTCATGTTTTCGCCGCCCACTGTGCGAAAAAAGCGGATGCCTTACGCATCACCTCGTTTTCTTCCTTCAGTCGTTTGTTGTCGCGCCGCAACTGCGCCAGCTCGGCCGCCTCCGACTTGCTCTGAGCGATCGCCGCCGCCGACCCCGCCGCCAGCAATTCAAGGTGCCACGTTTTCAACTGGCCCGAGGTGATCCCCAGCTCCGCCGAAAGGCTCGCGTAAGTCACGCCAGGCTCCGAAAGCCGCGCCACAGCCCGCTCTTTGTACTCCGGCGTAAATTGCCGTCTCGTCTTCTTCGTCATGTTTGTCTCCCGGTTCTGAAGCTACATTAGCCCCTGGTCCGGGATCCGGGGGCAAGGTCAGGTTGCGCGTCGCAATGCGATGAACGCCAACATGATCTGCTGACGTTTGAATGTTGCGCGCCATGCTCCAGAGACTGAATTCACAACATGAGTAGCCATTTTCGGGCGATCAGTCATGCGTGTCTTGATATTCGTCAA
>CAYZKE010000500.1:2268-2823 GCA_964478505.1 uncultured Loktanella sp. | reverse complement strand
CGAGGCAAACTTCTACGCAGCTCTGGAAAGATCAGACATGGCCGCGTAACTAAGATCAATCAGCCTCCGGCAAACAAGGGGCGGTTCAATTCGGCTGTCATGAAGCCTGTGCTTCTCGCCCGCCTCTGCACAATGTGATTAACTGTGGCAATCAGAGATGGTTCTGTGACCTGCCCCCCGAGGCTCGCCAACGATCCCTACAGCACGGAAATCAAAAGATAAAATGAACTTGGCCCAAACGCCCAATTAGAGAAGTGAGCTTTCTTCAAAATGTAAAATTTGGTTGACGTAACGTTACTCGACGTAGCGTAAAATTCACATGCGCCATTCTTTCGCTAGTCTTCCACCCAATACGCCCGTGGGAAGTCCGGGCATTCCAGGGAGGAAGAAAAGGCATGGGATGGTTTTCGTGGATACGCAAGAAGGTAATCGAACCGGTCGTTGAGGCCTTTGTCGAACCGATCGTTGAGGCTGTTGTCGCACCAATCGTGACCCATGTGATCGAACCGGTTGTCACAGCGGTCAATGATTTTGTCGACACCGTCAATGAAACGG
>CAYZKE010000500.1:206-2258 GCA_964478505.1 uncultured Loktanella sp. | reverse complement strand
TCACCGAAGTGACCAAACTGGCCTTTGATGTCGTTGACGGGATCACGAATGCGGCATTTCAAAAGGTGATCGAGATCTGGAACAACGCTGTCGAAAGGGTGGGCCCGACGATCCAAACGGACTTTGCTCAGTTTGCGCCAGTGGGTGAGACCGTCAAGCACACTACGATCAGTACGAACGATATTTCAGCAGAAGTCGAGGTTGAACTGCGGGATGCCATTGTGTCAAGTCAGGTGGGACACGCGGACTATGACGTGTTTCTTGCCGCAGGTGCCATTGATGCGGATGGTTACGTGTTGGATGAGGCGCTGTTTTACGAAACGGCCGACTGGTATGTCCCGCTTGAGGACTGGGCCGCTGCCCGCTTTGACGTGGTGCGGGTGCTGGAAGCAGAAAGTGACTTCTTCATTCCGACATACGAAGCCAATGTCGCGCTGATGCATAACATCGTGACCAACACCTACTTTATTTCAGTCGGTGGGACGCAGGGCCTTGCTGACATCATCACCGACATCAATCTGGTCGCCGCCGGTGACACCGGCGACGGTGTCGATGCCATCTCCAGCCTGATCGACAGCTTCTATCTGGATGGGGATATCCCGGCAGATGCCTCTGTCGTTCTGTCCGGTATGTCTCTGGGCGGCGCAGAGGTATTGCAGCAATATCGCATAGACCCGGACGCCTATGACCACGTCTATGCGATCACTTCTGCCGGGCTTGGCGGGATTGAGGGGACCTACTACGATAATGAGATATGGGATGGCATGGGTGATGAAAACATCACAGAGATCAACGGCGATGACCCTGGCTATGATTTCAATGATCTCGTGACATCACTGGGTCACGTGGGTGCGGGGCAGACCTACTTTATCGACGAGATCATTCAGGCCCCTGGGGATATTCCGATACAGGCCCAGATCGAAGCGGGCGACAGCCATAATCTGGGCAATATCTTTGCTTCCTTGCCGGGCGGTGCGACGCCTGACATTCCGCTCACGGATATCGGTGAAGACGTCTTTCTGTTCGTGTAGGCATGTGTCGCATGGTCAGCGCGCTAGCGCTGGCCATCCCTTTGTTTGGCTGGTGCGGGATTCCGACTAACCACGGGATCGCTATTGCTCTTGCAAATCGATGATAAGGCTAGGTGTTCAGTCCCGGCATCTGGTGGATCGGATTTAGGATGAATCTGTCTGGCTCGGATGTCCAGATCTTGCAGATATATTCGTAAGGTGTGAGGCCACCGAGGGTCTTGAGTCTGCGCGCGAAGTTGTAGGCTGCCATGAAGTCCGCCAAATGGGTGCGCAGCTGGTCGTGGTCATCGTAGTGGAAACGCTTGACCGTCGCGTCCTTGATGGTGCGGTTCATGCGCTCCACTTGGCCGTTGGTCCAAGGGTGGTTGGGCTTGGTAAGGCGATGCTCGATACCGTTGGCCTCACAGATCATGTCGAAGCGCATTGGCCTTGAATATGCGGTGTTGCGATTGCGCGGTTGCTCAGCGAACTGGATGCCGTTGTCGGTCAGAATGGTGTGGACCTGATAGGGCACGGCTTCGAGCATGTGCTGCAAGAACTCCCAGGCGGTCTTCCTGTCTGCCTTCTCAACGAGTTGGGTCACGGCAAACTTGCTTGTGCGGTCGATACCCACGAACAGGTAGAGCTTGCCTTCAGCAGTCTGAACCTCGGCAATATCGATGTGGAAGAAGCCGATGGGGTAGCGTTTGAACTTCTGACGCTTTGGCTTGTCACCTTCCACATCAGGCAGCCGAGAAATGCCATGACGCTGCAGACATCGATGCAGCGCCGAACGCGTCAGATGCGGGATCGTCGGTTGCAGAGCATAGAGACAATCGTCCAGTGGTAACAACGTATGCCGTCTGAATGCCACGATGGTCGCCTCGTCGGCTTGGGTCAAGACAGTTGAGCGCGGCTCCCTCGGCCCTGTCTTATGCGTTGCGGGATGAACAGCTTGGCGCTGAAGGTGCAGGAGGGTCTCGGGCGTGATCCGCATGCTGGAGAGATCTTCTGCTTCCGGGGGAGCCGGGGCGACCTCGTA
>CAYZKE010000500.1:0-144 GCA_964478505.1 uncultured Loktanella sp. | reverse complement strand
GGTTAAACTGCTTTGGCATGATGGGGTCGGCATGTCGCTCTATGCCAAGCGGCTCGAGGCGGGGAAGTTCATCTGGCCTGCGGGCGCCTCGGGGGAGGCTGTTCAGGTCTCTGCGGCACAGCTCGGCTATCTTCTCGAGGGGAT
>CAYZKE010000499.1:0-2835 GCA_964478505.1 uncultured Loktanella sp. | reverse complement strand
GTCCATGAAGGCCGCCCGCTGTACGACTGGCACCCGCTGATCTCGGGCGATCCGGAATCTGTGCATAGGGCTGGCGTATCGGTCAGAGGCATGACCATTCCGGAATTCCAGGTCGATGAAGACGATTGGGAAGACCACATTATCGAGGAGCCACTCTAGATGTTTTTTGCTTCAGACAACGCAGGCCCCGTCCATCCAAAGGTGATGGAGGCGCTGGTCGCCGCCAATGCCGGCTATGCGATGGGTTATGGCGCGGACCCGATCATGGAGACCGTCCGCGCGCAGGTCCGCGAGGTTTTCGAAGCGCCAGAGGCTGCCGTTTACCTGATTATCAACGGGACAGCAGCAAATTCCGTACTGCTCGCCTCAATGACGCAGCCATGGCAGACCGTATTTTGCACCGAGTGCGCGCATATCCACGAAGACGAATGCAATGCGCCGGAATTCTACACCCAAGCCAAGCTGACGTTGGTACCAACGACGAACGGCAAAATGGCCCCGGATGCCCTGCGCAACAAGATCCTTGGTGAAGAAAACCGTGGTGTCCATGGCCCGCAACGCGGCCCGCTGTCCATTACGCAAGTGACGGAAAAAGGCACGATTTATACGCTTGATGAAATTCAGGCGCTCACCGCAACCGCCCGCGAATTCGGGATGCAAACCCACCTTGATGGCGCGCGTTTCGCCAATGCAATGACCGCGCTCGGCTGTTCGCCTGCGGACATGACATGGAAAGCCGGCGTGGATACTGTCAGCTTTGGCGGCACCAAGAACGGCGCAATGGGGGTTGAGGCCTGTATCATTTTCAACCCCGAAATCGCATGGGAATTCGAACTGCGGCGCAAGCGTGGCGGTCACCTGCTGTCCAAGCACCGTTATTTGTCGGCGCAGATGCAGGCCTATCTTCAGGATGACCTCTGGCTTGATATAGCGCGCTCCGCCAACGCCCGCTGTGCCCAACTGGCCGCAGGGCTGCGCCAGCACGAGGCGGTTGAGCTCTTGTTCGAGCCGCAAGCCAACATGATCTTTTTCCAGATGCCCCGCCGCGACCACAAACGCATGCTTGATGCAGGGGCGGTCTACTATGTGATGAATGGCGACCCCGAGGCAGGCGACCCGCATGAGCCGCTGATCGGGCGTCTGGTCTGTGACTGGGCCATGACCGAAGCGGGCGTTAACCAGTTTCTTGATCTGCTGCACGGATAATCGCAGCGATCTGCGCAACATGCGTCAGGGCAATCATATGCCCCGCTTCTGCAATAACATGATCAGTCGCCTGAGGAATCCGCGCAACTAGGGTGTCGTGAATTGCCTTGATGACAGGTTGCGTTTGCCCGCCGCGGATCAGCGTAACAGGGATGTCCAAAGCACCCAGTCGTGCCTCGGAGTTGATCCCGTCGGCGTCCTCCTCAATCGCGGCACCACCGGCGACGACCAGATGGATGCGCCGGATCAGATAGTCTTTCTGCCGGTCTGACATGTTGGCCCAGTCGCTATCAGACCACTGCGCGTTGAAAATATAGGCCGCGCGTTCCTCGTCACCCATCAGCATTGCCGCGATGAACGGGCGAAAAGCTTTCATATGCGCAGTGAATTCAGCGGTCCCTTTTGCTGCAGCGAAAAACACAGGCTCAATCAGGGTAAGTCTTGAGACGCATTCAGGGCTTTCAACCGCCAGTCGCAGGGCGGCTGTCGCGCCGAAGGAATGGCCGATCACATGACTGGGGCCGTCACAACACTGTCGCGCGGCCTCGGCGACCAGCGATTGGTATTCCGTCTTTCCGTCCCAATCCGCACTGCGCCCATGTCCGGGCATATCCAGCAAAGTTGCACGGACATTTAACGCCTTCGCCAAAGGCAGCATCGCCTGATGGCGGCCCAACATGCAATGGATCATCACGGCAGGATCACCGGACCCCACCGTGACACTGTGGATGGAATGCCCAAAGGCATCCGACATCAGAGCTTGCCGGCCAGATACGCATCCAGATCATCAAGGCGGTCTTCGCCCCAGAACCGTTCGCCACTTTTAGTGATAAAGAACGGTGCGCCAAAGGCCCCCGCGTGTACCGCATCTTCAAGGTTTTTGCCAAAGGTATCCGCACTAGTCAGCATGTCTTTGTCCGCCAAATCAGGATCAAGCCCGCATTTCTCCAGACAGGCGCGAACAACATCATCCTGGCTGATATCGCGTTCTTCTGCCCAGCACGCCGCGCCAAAGGCCGTGACAAGTTCGGCCACATCTGCACCTGCATTTTGGGCCGCAATAATGGCATAGGCCGAAGGCGCCCCGTTGGTCGGCCAGAACATCGGTTTCAGGTTCAGTGGAACCCCCAAAAGCTTGGACCGGCGCGCCAGATCTTGCAGGCGGTATTCCTGACGGTTCGGGTGGCGATCCTTGGGTGGCACACCGCCGGTGCGCGCAAAGAGCGCCATGATGTCCAGCGGCTTATACGTGAGCGTCGCGCCATGTTTTTGGGCGATATCGCGTGGCCGCGTTCCGCTAAGGTAAGTGAACGGCGACAGCGTTGCGAAGTAATAGTCGATATGTGGCATTTTGCGGCTCCTGTCGCAGGTCAATTCTTTGCGAGACGGTAAGCTTGTGCTACGCGGTGTCAACGCCACGATTCTGTTACATACCTGTAACTGCCTTCTGCCAGAGGACCACGCCCATGCCGACCATGATTGAACCCAAGCTGATTGCCGGCAACGCCAATCAGCCCTTGGCCACTGCCATCGCCCGCCGCATGTCGATGCATCGTGGCATGGATGTCAGCCTCTGTGATGCGCGGGTCGAACGGTTCAACGACGGCGAGATTTTCGTTGAAGTCTACG
>CAYZKE010000498.1:0-2851 GCA_964478505.1 uncultured Loktanella sp. | reverse complement strand
GGCCGCCAGATGAACCGCCGCGTGGAAATCGTGATTACGCCAAACTAAGGCGCAGTTACTTTTACAACCAGGAAGAGGAGTCGCAGCACTGCGGCTCCTCTTTGTTATTGTGAACCCGCTTTTTTGGTCATATCGTTTGACCAATACAAAGCGAATGCTCACATGCCTTTTGAACCTGTTCATCAAGAAAAACTCTCGCATGGCGTTGTGCGCCAGATCGAAGGATTGATCCTGCGCGGCATCCTGCGCCCGGGTGAACGTCTGCCGTCGGAACGCGAACTCAGCGAACGCATGAGCGTATCACGCCCCTCTCTACGCGAGGCCCTGTCCGATTTGCAGGACCGTGGCTTGCTGGCGTCCAAGGCCGGTGCAGGCGTCTATGTGGCTGATGTTCTGGGCTCTGCCTTTGCCCCCGCGCTCGTCACGCTTTTCTCCACCCACGATGAAGCGGTTTTCGACTACATCAGCTTTCGCCGCGATATGGAGGGGCTTGCCGCCGAACGCGCCGCACGTTTGGCCAGCGATACCGATCTTCAGGTGATCAACGCGATTTTTGAAAAGATGGAAGCCGCACATCAAAAGCGGAACCCCGCAGATGAGGCGCATCTCGACGCTGATTTTCACCTGTCGATTATCGAGGCCAGTCACAACATCATCATGCTGCATATGATGCGGTCGATGTATGAGCTGTTGCGCGAAGGTGTCTTCTACAACCGCACGATCATGTTCAAGCAGCGCATGACCCGCGACGCCCTTCTTGAGCACCATCGGGTGATCAATACGGCATTGCAAAATCGCGATGCAGCAGGCGCGCGCAAGGCGGTTGAGACGCACCTGAATTTCGTCGAGGCGTCGCTGTCCGATCACAAGAAATCCGAACGCAACGAAGTCTTCGCCCAAAAGCGTCTGGACCACGAAGTCCGGCGTTAATCGGCCCGCGCCTGGCGGATCATATCGGTCCAGAGCCAGATGGAAATGACGGCCTGAATCGCCATGCCGATCAGGGCGAACGGATGCAGAACCGCCGCAACCTGCCCAAGGATCACGGCAATATTCCAAAGCCAATGCCAGATGATCAAAGGCCAGAGATTGCCGACGCGGATCGCTATCGGAGCAAGAAAGAACCCGACCAGAAACGCAAAGAGAACTTGCTGAGATGTTTCTGACGCCCCCTGCCCCGCCAACCGGTTCACCAGATGGAAAAGGCCAAACGAAAAGGCGCTGAGAAACATCGCAAAAGGCACCCTAAGCCGGGTCATTGCCCCGCGCAGCAGTATGCCGCGAAAGACAGCTTCCTCGCCAAAGGCGATCAGCAGTGTTGTCAAAAGTAGCGCCGTGACCCCGAGGATCCCCAAACCTGCGATATCCTGCGCTGTGAGCGCATCCGCGATCCCTGCGCCCATCACGGCAAGGATCACCCAGCTTGGCAGAAACCAGAGCATACCTGACCACCGTACCCGTCCGAACCCGACAGAACGCCAGCTCGCAAAGCGCGTGACCATGCCGACGCAAAAAAGGACCGCAATAAGTTGAACGGGAGCCAGAAAGAGCAGCGCAGTTCGCAGGGTAAGCGGCTCGCCCCACACAACAAAGATATAGACCGTCGCCACCGCGATGATCGCAGCATATAGGACGGCGGCCATAATCCCGAGCCTGAGGCTAGGCATCGTCAATACTCCTGCACTGCGCCCCACGTGGCAGTGTCAAAGACCACCCTGCCACTGTCAACGAAAAAGCCCGACTGCGCGTGACGCAATCGGGCTTTGTCAAAATCGAGTGGCGCGGGTTTAGTGCAGTTTTTCTGCAACCGTACCGATTGCGTCATCAATCAGTGCACCAGCAGCTTTCGCATCCATCTGCTTGGCCATCACGTCTTTCGCGACAGCTACAGCAACAGATACAGCTTGGTCGCGCACCTCTTTCACGGCAGAGTCCTGTGCACTTTGAATCTGCTCTTCCGCAGCGGCAAGGCGACGCGTGATTGATTTGGCGATATCGTCCTTTGCAGAAGCGGCCGCGTTTGTGGCCTCTTCTTTCGCAGCCGAAACGATGCGAGCAGCCTGTTCCTGGACTTCTTTTTGCTTACGCTCGTAGCTGGCCAACAAAGCCTGTGCTTCTTCGCGCAGCGCCTTGGCTTCGTCGAGCTCGGCTTTGATGTTGTCAGCACGCTTGTCCAGCATACCGCCAACAAGGCCGGGGACCTTGAAGTAAAGCAAGATGCCGATGAAGATCAGGAATGCGATTGTGACAACAAAGTCTGTGTTCGCCAGCGAGAAGAACGGCTTGTCACCGGCAGCAAGCGCGGGGCTTGCGGCAAGTGCAAAAAGGGATGTGAGCATCAGTCTCATAATTTATCCCTTCATCCGTGCAGTCACCGCAGCGGTGATCGTTTTCGCGTCAGCAGTACCGCCCATGGCAGCAACCAATTCCTTGGCTGTGTCCTTGGCGACAGCTGTTACGCTCTTGACGGCACCCTCGCGAATTTCAGCAATCGCTGCTTCGCTTTCGGCTGTCTTGGCAGCAATCTGTGCATCGGCTTTCTGAAGCTCGACATCCAGTTCCGCCTGAATTTCTGCTTTTGCTTCGGCCACGATCTTGTTGGCCTCGGCGCGTGCATCCAAGAGTGCTTGGTCATATGCCGCTTCGGCCTGGGCCGCTTTGTTCTTTAGATCTTCAGCCGCAGCAATATCATTCGTGATTGTTCCGGAACGCTCTGCCAAAACCGCACCGATGCGGGGCAGTGCGACGCGGGACATCACAAAGTAGACTGCAATAAGCGTGATAACCAGCCAGAAGATCTGGTTGGGCATCCAATCTGCGCAAAGCTGCGGCATGCCAAGGGCAGAGCCCC
>CAYZKE010000497.1:0-2851 GCA_964478505.1 uncultured Loktanella sp. | reverse complement strand
TGCAGCTAAGGCCCGTTGAGAGCCCATACCGGAAGTGCTCCTGCGCAAACGCTCGCAAGTGCAGCAATTCGGACGCCAAAATTGTTAGCTGCGCCGCAGAGAGAAAAGCGGCCATTCGTTGTAGGTGCAGCGAAATCACGATGGGCTATGACCGAGTTGTGGGACAAACTGACCTTTGATCTGGATTATTGATTGAAACCGACATTCCGGTCGCTGCGTGGCGGGATGCTCATCCTGGAATAAGCAGTCTACTGTCATGACCGCCTCAACATATACACACGCACCGTCGCTGTCCCGCACTCTCCAAGGGATCACCTGTGTGCTTGCGGGCATGGTGCTGTTTGTCGGGCAGGACGTTCTAATGAAGGGTATGTTGACACATTACCCGGTGTGGATGCTGATCTTCAGCCGCTCCATCGTCGCTTTGATGACCTTGCTGCCGCTCGTCCTGTGGCTAGGTGCGCCGCATCGTATTTTGACCCCTCTTTGGCCTTGGTATCTAGCACGTGCCATGCTCTTTGCTTCAGGCTTCGCGATGTTCTATGCCGCCTTCCCTTTTATGGGCCTTGCCGAGGTCACGACGCTGTTCTTCGCCGCACCCCTGATGACTGCGACTTTGGCAGCGCTGTTTCTGCAGGAGAAGGTTGGAATGCACCGCATTGCCGCGCTGCTGGTAGGGTTTGCGGGCGTTGTCATCGCGATGAACCCCACAGGCGGAAATTTTGGCTGGATTTCGGTTCTTCCGCTTTTTTGCGCACTTACCTATGCAATCAGCCAAATCATTGTGCGAAAGATCGGAGAGCAGGACACATCGCTCGTCATCGGGCTATACACGATCTCGTTCTCGGGTTTTGTAATCGTTCCGATGGGATTTGTGGTTACGCAAATGATTGTGGTCTCGCCAGAACTAAACCATTTGCGCATGAGTTGGCCGGTGCCAAATGTCGAGGGCATCGCCATGCTGGCTTTACTGGGGGCAATCGGAACGGTGGCCTATACACTGGTCTCGCGTGCATATCAGATCGCCAGCGCGAGTGTGATCGCACCATTCGACTATAGTTACCTGCCTTTGGCAGCCATCCTCGCATACCTGCTGTGGGGGGAAATCCCACCCCATACGACCTTCATTGGCATGGTACTGATCATAGTGAGCGGCATGTACACAGCCTATCGTGAGCTTCGGGTCAATCGCTCCGCAGACGACAACCCGCCCACGGCTCAGACGGTTTTTACCCCAGGCGCGCCTTCTATGGTATTGGCGGACGCGTTGGATGCTGAGGCCATGGAACTGGATGAGTTTGACAAGAAGTTACCTTAATCTGCCAGCAGCCTCGGCTGATACTGGGTGAGCGAAGATACTGCTGAAAACGCGGCTCAACGGTCGAAAGCCAGAACTAGGAAGAACACCGTTTTCCCGACATGCAG
This sequence comes from uncultured Loktanella sp., assembly GCA_964478505.1. Taxonomy (GTDB): domain Bacteria; phylum Pseudomonadota; class Alphaproteobacteria; order Rhodobacterales; family Rhodobacteraceae; genus Yoonia. The sequence goes on along the minus strand of CAYZKE010000497.1, from coordinate 1,426 downwards.
TTGCATACACAAAAATTACCTTGACAACTGACGGGCTCGTGCAAATCTCAATAAGTTGTTTCTGGAAAGGTTTGAAAACCACATGCAAGTAAGTGTTCGCGACAACAATGTTGATCAAGCTCTTCGGGTGTTGAAGAAAAAACTACAACGCGAAGGTGTATTCCGCGAAATGAAGCTGAAGGAACACTTCGAAAAACCTTCCGAGAAAAGGCTGCGGGAAAAAGGCGAAGCAATCCGCCGCGCCCGAAAACTTGCGCGAAAAAAACTGGAACGCGAAGGGTAGCTAGACGTCCCTTTGGCTAAAGTCGCGCAATAGCAACACTTATATCGGAACCCCAAAAGCAACACTCATCATGCGCAAGTGTATCGGATCACACATGCAACGCACTCATTCACGGCAGATCCATCAGGAATAGGTTGTTCCCAATCCCCTAAGGTGACGTGATCGGCGGCGGCCTACGTCGCTTGCCTGACAGAGCGTTTCCGGCGATCGCCGCAAGTAAAACTGCGCCGCCTGTCAGTGTGTTTAGCGTGGCGGTTTCGCCGATGAACAACCAGACCCATAACGGGCCAAGCAGAACCTCAGCCAGTGACAACAGCGCAAGTTCCGCTGCAGGAAGGCTGCGAGACCCCAGTGTATACAGGATCAACCCTGCGCCGACCTGAAACACCCCCATGCCCATGGCAATGCCGCCATCCCGGACCGACAACACCAGGGACAAATCCAAAAACAGACATATGCCGGACGTCACGATGATGCCGAACAATCCGGACAGAAACACCGACGGCAGCATTTCACCCGATTTCCCCCACCGCAGCGACACAGTGAAGACCGCAAATCCAAAGGCGGACCCCAAGGCCGCCAGACTGCCCTTCAAGGCAACGCCTCCAGATTTATCTGCGACCATGATCGCGATACCGGCAATGGCAACGGCTATGGCCACCCAGGTGGCAGGGCGTACACGTTCACGCAAGACGATCCACCCCAGAACTGCCGCCATGAAAGGCGCCGTAGCAAAAAGCAGCATGGCATTTGCCACGGATGTCGCCTGAATCGCATATATCCCGCCGGAATAGGCAGCCACCAGCGACAGCCCCGCAATCGCCGCTGGAAAGCCAGTGCGGCGAATCTGGGCAAAGGGGCTTTCTCCGGACCGCATGCGAATAAAAACGTAGAGCAGAACTGACAGGCTGGCCGAACGGTAAAGCAATATCTGCCACACAACCGCGTCTTCGATCAGCCGTATTCCAAGCCCGACGGTCGACCAAAGCACGCCAGCGGCAAAGACAAACAGGACACCAAACCGGTGCCCGTCCGTGCTGTTTGACGGTTGACTCATGACAGTCATTTGGTCTCCGAAAGACATTTCTGTCTCATTGCTAGCGATGCGGCTGTCGCATTAGCCTTCCTTTTGCGACACTGAAA
>CAYZKE010000496.1:0-2854 GCA_964478505.1 uncultured Loktanella sp. | reverse complement strand
CGCTTTGGAAGGGTCGATCTTTGTGGCGGGAGCGGTGGTGCAATGGTTGCGTGATGGTTTGCAGATCATCGAGAGCGCGGCTGAGACCCAAGCGTTGGCCGAGAAAGCAGACCCGCACCAAGACGTGATCCTCGTTCCTGCCTTCGTGGGCTTGGGCGCGCCCTATTGGAACCCCGATTGTCGTGGTGCGGCCTACGGTCTGACGCGCGGAACGGGCCCGGCTGAAATGGCCAAAGCGGCACTTGAAAGCGTGGGCTACCAAACACGCGATTTATTGGAGGCGATGTCCTCGGACTGGCAATCGAGTGGCGTACAACCGATCTTGCGCGTTGATGGCGGCATGTCAGCCAGCGATTGGGCGATGCAATTTCTGTCAGATATTATTGCCGCACCGGTGGATCGGCCCAAGGTTCATGAAACCACAGCACTTGGTGTTGCGTGGCTCGCCGGGATGCATGCAGGCATTTACCCAAATCAGCAAGAATTCGCGACATCCTGGGAGCGGGAAACGCAGTTCCAACCGCAAATGGATGACGCGCAGCGCAACGCCAAATACGCGGTCTGGAAAAAAGCCGTCCATGCCACGATGAGCTTTTGAAAGAGACCCATGACTGAAAAAACACTTCGCCGCTATCTGACCGAAAGCGCGCTGGATCCAAACCTGATCTTCTTGCTTGAGGATATCGCAAGTGCCTGTCGCGTGATCGCCAACCGGATCCGCAACGGTGCATTCGAAGGGAACCTTGGGTCTGCCGATGCGACAAATGTGCAGGGTGAGACACAGAAAACCCTCGATATTCTGGCCAATGATGAATTCGAGAGGATTTGCGCGAACAGTCCGCGCCTTGCCGCGCTTGTGTCTGAAGAGGTTGAAGAGGTGATCTGGCTCAAAGAGCCGGAGGCCGGTGATTATCTGCTTTACTTTGATCCTTTGGACGGGTCGTCAAATCTGGACGTGAACCTTTCGGTCGGGTCGATTTTTGCGGTCATGCAGGTGCAATCCGACGCAGATCGCAACGTCCTTCATGCAGGGCGCAAACAGGTGTGCGCAGGCTATGCGCTCTACGGTCCGTCAACCACGCTTGTCCTGACAACCGGATCAGAGGTTGCAGGGTTTACGAACGAGAGCGGAACGGGCGACTTCCGGTTGACGCACCCTGCGATGACTGTCCCGCAGGAGACATCGGAGTTCGCGATCAATACGTCGCGCTACCGCTATTGGGACCAGCCGGTGCGCCGCTATGTCGATGAATGCGTCGCAGGCGAAGAGGGCATTCGGGAACGCGCGTTCAATATGCGCTGGACCGCTTCGATGGTGGCGGAAATCCACCGTATTCTGACGCGCGGCGGCGTTTTCCTATACCCCGCCGACAGTGAAAACCGCGCCGCAGGTGGCAAGCTTCGCCTGATGTATGAAGCGAACCCGATGGCAATGATTATTGAAAATGCCGGCGGCGCCGCGACAACTGGCCACCACCCGATTTTGGATATTCAACCCACCGGACCACATCAGCGGGTGCCCGTCATTCTTGGATCAAAGTCCGAAGTTGATCGGTTGGTTCGCTACCACAAGGCAGATTCTCAATAACCGAAAGGACGCCTCTATGGCTCTTGTATCGCTTCGCCAACTCCTTGATCACGCCGCCGAGCACTCCTATGCGCTGCCCGCCTTTAACGTGAACAACATGGAACAGATGTTGGCAATCATGTCCGCCGCTGATGCCACAGACAGCCCCGTCATCATGCAGGCCAGCCGTGGCGCACGTGCGTTTGCGAACGATATTGTCCTGTCGCACCTGATCCGTGCTGCGATCGCGCTTTACCCGCATATCCCCGTGTGCATGCATCAAGATCACGGGAATTCGCCCGCGACATGTATGTCCGCGATTACAAACGGCTTTTCGTCGGTCATGATGGATGGCTCTTTGCAAAGCGACGGGAAAACACCGGCGGATTTTGCCTACAACGTGGCCGTCACCGCGAAGGTGACAGAGATGGCGCATCTTGTTGGTGTCTCGGTTGAAGGGGAACTTGGACATCTGGGGTCGCTTGAAACCGGCAAGGGCGAGGTCGAGGATGGCCACGGTTTCGACGGGAAACTGGATCGTGCATCACTTGTTACAGATCCCGAAGAAGCAGAGGCCTTTGTGCGCCAGACACAAGTTGATGCGTTGGCGGTTGCGATTGGCACGTCACACGGGGCCTATAAGTTTTCGCGCAAACCTGACGGAGAGATATTGGCTATGGACGCGCTGAAAGATATCCATGCTCGTATCCCTGACACGCATCTGGTGATGCACGGATCATCCTCCGTCCCGCAAGAACTGCAGGATATCATCAACACATACGGAGGTGAAATCGCGCCGACCTGGGGCGTTCCCGTCGAGGAAATTGTGCATGGGATCAAGTATGGTGTGCGCAAGGTGAATATCGATACAGACCTTCGCATGGCACTGACGGGTGCGATCCGAAAGGTTTTCGCCGAAAGACCAGGCGAATTTGATCCGCGCAAATACCTCGCACCAGGGGTGGACGCTATGTCGGCGGTGTGTCGTGATCGTTTCGAGAGTTTCGGGGCTGCAGGCATGGCTGGCAAGATCGACCCGATCGCCTTGCCGGTGATGGCCAAGTGGTACGAAGCGGCCAATCTTCAACTCGCGTCATAAAGGACAGCTACGATGTTTTCATTCCTCAGTCCGCACGCACTCCATTTCGGGCGTGGTCAAAGCGCCCAGACTGCCGCGCTGGCCAAGACCTTCGGGACTGCTGTCTTATTGGTTCATGGATCGCGCCCGTCGCGGGCGCAATGGCTGGTGACGTCTTGTGAAAAGGCTGGGTTGAGCACAACCACACT
>CAYZKE010000495.1:0-2857 GCA_964478505.1 uncultured Loktanella sp. | reverse complement strand
CAATCAAGCGCCAGTCATTGTTTGCATCAAACATATCTGCGGTGATCAAACCCGCAGCGGCACCGCCGGTCATGCCCACAATCGTCCGTTGCTCTGGTGTTAGGTTGTCACAAGCAGGCACCATCAAGAGGGCCGCACCCGCGAGGGTCATCGCAAACATCTGTTTCATGGCTTTGCTCCTTTTTGCCTTGCGACCTTGCGCCCCTGTGCGGCGCCCGCAGATCGCGCGACCTTTCTAGCCATGTGTTCCGGATCGGAATTGATATTACGCAATTGCTCCGGCGTGTTGCCCGCGGTCTGAACCCTAGGTGACAAACGCGTCGCGGGCATAGCCTTGCAGGAAGAGCAGCGCTGTCAGATCACCGTGATTGATGCGGATATTGCATTCGGCCTGCACGGCCGGTTTGGCATGCAAGGCGACACCGGTGCCCGCCAGTTTCAGCATCCCAAGGTCATTGGCCCCGTCGCCGACCGCAAGGACATCTGCCGCTGTCAGACCGAGGCGCGAGGTGATTTCCTGCAAGGCGGTCACCTTGGCCGCTTTGCCCAGAATGGGTCGCCCGACATCGCCTGTCAGCTTGCCGTCCTCGGACAACAAGGTATTGGCGCGATTCTCGTCAAACCCGAGTGTTGCCGCAACACGCGCCGTGAAAGCCGTGAACCCACCCGACACCAGTGCCGCATAGGCCCCGTGCGCTTTCATGGTCTGCACCAGTTCATAACCACCGGGCATATGCGTGATACGCTCATCCAGAACCTGCTCGATGATCTCGACAGGCAGGTCCTTAAGCAGGCCGACACGCTCGATCAGTGCCTCTTCGAAATCAAGTTCGCCATTCATGGCGCGGGCGGTAATATCTGCCACACGCGCGCCGACCCCTGCCTCGTCGGCGAGTTCGTCGATACATTCCTGCCGGATCATCGTGCTGTCCATATCGGCCAGCAGCATCTTTTTGCGCCGCCCCTCATGGGGCTGGATCACCAGATCGACGCAGGCGGCTTGCAGGTCGGCCCAGACGTCCCACTGGTTGTCCGGCAGGGTGGGAATCGCAAATTCAGCGGCCTCGTCTATGGCCAGCCAATGCACATCACCGCCGCCCCATGCGTTGCGCAGGCTATCGACCAGCGCCGCATCCAGATTGCGTTCTGTGGGTGTTGTAATCAGTGTGACAACCTGCATGGCGGACCTCATGGCAATATCGCCCAAGGTCTAGCGCCACAGCAGGCAGGGTGCACCCCTAAAAGTCGAAAAGTTCGCTCAGGAAGCTTTCGCGCTTTTTCCTGGGGCGGTAATCGTCATGGCCGCCTCGCGTATCACGCGGTGCGGGCGGCGGTGTCGCGGCAACAGCGGAGCGTTCAATGATTTTGTCCAGCTCGCCGCGATCAAGCCAAACACCGCGGCATTCGGGGCAGTAATCAATCTCGACACCGCTGCGGTCAGAGATAACGAGCGTTGCGCCGTCAATGGGACATTTCATAAGGCGATCCTTTCTACATTGCTGCAAGGTAGATATGTGCCGCTTGCGGCCATGCAACTGGTGCGGCGGAAGGCCGCGCAGGTTTCCGATGGGCGACAGCAGTGTCGCAAAAATCGTCTCATCCGCCGAATTCGGTTCATTTCGCTCTTGCCGCAGCGCGTGACCCAATCTATCTGCGGCGGTGGGACACCCTTCCCCAACGAAGGGCGCATATCTGTGAGGATACCAGCAATGGTTATGACCAAACCGGCAACGCGGCCGGCTAATCCGCGTTTTTCTTCTGGCCCTTGTGCCAAACCCCCCGTCTGGAAACTGGATGCATTGCGTGACGCGCCCTTGGGCCGTTCACACCGTGCGGGCGTCGGCAAAGCCAAGCTTGCCGAGGCGATTGACCTTACACGCGAAATTCTGGGCGTGCCTGCGGATTACCGCATCGGCATTGTGCCCGCTTCTGACACCGGCGCCTATGAGATGGCGATGTGGTCGCTCTTGGGTGAGCGCCCTGCCGAGATGGTGGCATGGGAAAGCTTTGGTGCAGGCTGGGTGACCGATGTGGTCAAGCAACTGAAAATCGAGGCAACTGTCCATACCGCCGAATATGGCGAGATCGTCGATATGGCGGCGCTGAACTATGACCATGATGTCTGCTTTACATGGAACGGTACGACTTCGGGCGTGCGCGTCGTGTCTGGCGATGTGATCCCTGCGGATCGTGCAGGTCTGACGCTTTGTGATGCGACCTCTGCGGCCTTTGCCCAGGATCTGCCTTGGAACAAGCTCGATGTGACGACATTCTCCTGGCAGAAGGTGATGGGTGGCGAAGCGGCCCACGGGATGCTGATCCTGAGCCCCCGCGCCGTTGAACGTTTGGAAAACTACACCCCCGCATGGCCCCTGCCCAAGATCTTCCGCATGACCAAGGGCGGCAAACTGATCGAAGGCATTTTCCGTGGCGAGACGATCAACACACCCTCCATGCTGGCGGTCGAGGATTATCTGGTCGCGCTGAAGTGGGGCCGCTCGATCGGTGGTCTGGATGCGCTGATGCACCGCGCCAATACGAACGCGCGGGCGATCTGGAATTTCTGCGCAGACAAGCCGTGGATCGCGAATCTTGCAGTTGATCCCGCGACACGGTCGAACACATCAGTCTGTCTGAAGTTCACCGACGACCGGATCAAGGATGGCGCGGCATTCGCCAAAGCCGTGGCCAAACGGCTCGAAGCGGAAAACATCGCGCTTGATATCGGTGCCTACCGCGATGCCCCTGCCGGTCTGCGGATCTGGTGTGGTGCGACGGTGGAAACCTCGGACATCGAGGCGATGCTGCCGTGGCTGGAATGGGCCTTCGAGACCGAGATCGCCAATCAATAAAGCAA
>CAYZKE010000494.1:0-2860 GCA_964478505.1 uncultured Loktanella sp. | reverse complement strand
GTGATCTTTGTCACGATCGAACTGCGCCACGCGCCATGGATCGGCTGGATCCGCGACCTTTCCGCGCCTGATCCCTCATCCTTCCTGAACCTCTTCGGCTTGCTGCCCTTTGCGGCCCCCGAACCCGGTTCGATCCTTGCGCTGATCTTTATCGGTATCCTGCCAATCCTGCTGGGTGTGTCGATGTGGCTGCAGCAAAAGCTCAACCCCGCCCCAACAGACCCCACACAGCAGATGATCTTTGCGTGGATGCCATGGGTCTTTATGTTCATGCTGGGCCACTTTGCGTCCGGTCTGGTCCTCTACTGGATTGCCAACAACGTCATTACCTTTACCCAGCAGTATGCGATTATGCGGAGCCATGGGGCCAAGCCTGACGTCTTCGGCAACATCAAGGCCAGCATCAAAAAGAAGGCTGCGGCGGAAGACGCGAAGAAAGAGGGCAAGTAGATGACGCGTGTCGCCGCGTTGTGGCGGCACCCCATCAAAAGCCACGGGCGTGAACCGCTTGAGCAGGTCAAGCTGATACCTGGTCAGACGCTGCCTTGGGATCGCGTCTGGGCGGTCACGCATGAAGCCACAAGGTTTGATGCCGATGCACCCGAATGGGTGCCTTGCGCCAATTTCATGATTGGCACAGGCACGCCTGGCCTTGCCGGTATCTGGGCGACGCTTGATGAGGTGGCGGGCAAGATCACCTTGCGCCACAACGTTTTGGGTGAGTTCCGCTTTGATCCGGATGACCCCTCGGATGCGGCGAAATTCCTTGACTGGGTGCGGCCCCTCTGCCCGCCCGACAAACGCCAGCCAACGGGACTTGCCAAAGTGCCCGCGCGCGGGATGACGGACACGGACTATCCCTCGGTCTCGATCATGACGAAGGCTAGCCATGAGGCTGTGGCGGACAGGTTGGGTCACCCGCTTGAGGTGGAACGCTGGCGCGGCAATATCTGGCTGGATGGCACCGCTGCATGGGAAGAAATGACGTGGGTCGGGAAGGATGTGCAAATCGGCGAAGCCGTCTTGCAGGTCGTTGAACCCATTGAACGCTGCAAGCATACGATGGCCAACCCGCGCACTGGCGAACGCGACGTTGATACGCTGTCGGCTTTGCGCGATGGTTGGAACCATCAGGATTTTGGCGTCTATGCCAAGGTCATCAAGGGCGGTAAGATCGCCCTCAACGATACGGCAAAGGTAATCTGAAATGGAAATGCGCTTTCCCGAAGTGGAAGAGCCTGATGCACAAACGCTCGAAAAGGGCCGCCTGCTTTTTGCGGGCGAAACAGAGTTCGTGAAAGGCGTGGTTGCGATGGACGGCCTGCCCCCTGCGGACCGGATCGAGGTCTGCTTTGCGGGCCGCTCGAACGTTGGCAAATCATCCCTGATCAACGCGCTGACAGGGCGCAAGGGGCTGGCGCGTGCATCGAATACGCCGGGGCGCACGCAGGAGATCAACTATTTCACGGCAGGCGATATCTATGTCGTCGACCTGCCCGGTTATGGCTTTGCCAACGCGCCTGTCGCGGTTGTTGAAAAGTGGCAGCGCCTGCTCAAGCAATATCTTTCAGGTCGCCAGACCCTGCGCCGCGTCTTTGTGCTGATCGACGCACGGCACGGGGCCAAAGCGGTAGACGAAGAGATCATGTCCCTGCTCGATAGCTCGGCTGTGACCTTTCAGGTTGTCATGACCAAGGTCGACAAACTGCGCGGTGATGCACTGCAAACCTCGCTCGACAAGACCCGCGCAGCCTTGGCCAAACACCCGGCGGCTTTTCCTGAACTGATCCTGACGTCGTCCGAAAAGGGTGATGGTATCGCCACCCTGCGCGCCGTCATTGCGGGAATAGAATGAGTACAAGGAAACAAGATATGAACCGTGACTGGATCGCAACCGCGCGAACTCTGTCAGAGGCACTCCCTTATCTACAGCGCTATTCCGGCGCGGTTGTCGTGATCAAGTTCGGTGGTAACGCCATGGGCGACGCAAATGCGATGGCCGAATTTGCCCGCGATATCGTCTTGATGCGGCAGGTTGGGATGAACCCCGTTGTCGTGCATGGCGGCGGCCCGATGATCAACGAAATGCTGGATAAACTGGGGATCAAATCCGAATTCGTGCGCGGCAAACGTGTCACGGATAAGGACACGGTCGAAGTGGTCGAGATGGTGCTGACCGGTCTGGTGAACAAGCGGATCGTGCAGGCCATCATGGATGAAGGCGGGCGGGCCGTCGGCCTTTCGGGCAAGGACGATGACCTGATGGTCGCCGAGGCGGACGATCCCGAACTTGGCTTTGTCGGCAGGCCGATCGAAATGAATGTGCAGGTGTTGCGCGACCTGTTTTCTGCCGGGATTATTCCGGTGGTTGCACCCGTTGCCACAGGCATGGATTTCAACGAGACCTTCAACGTCAACGGCGACACTGCGGCCGGTGCCATTGCCGGTGCGCTGAAGGCGGACCGCCTCCTTCTCCTGACGGACGTGGCAGGTGTTAAGGACGCCGAAGGCAACGTGATCACCCAGATCACCCCTGAACAGGTCCGCGCGATGATTGCTGACGGTACGATTTCCGGCGGCATGATCCCGAAAACGGAAACGGCCCTTGATGCAATTGAAAAGGGCGTGCGTGCTGTTGTGATCCTTGATGGCCGGCTGCCAAATGCCAGCCTGTTGGAACTGTTCACCGAACATGGCGCTGGATCAATCATTCGCGCACCCCGCGATTAAATGTCGAGGCACGTGGGCATTGCGGCTGACTTGGGCGCATTGCTCGCACCCCATGGGCTACGGCCCTTGGGCGACTGCCCAGACGGGGACAGCACGATCACTTTGATCGGCCCCGATGAACCTGCCTTCT
>CAYZKE010000493.1:1063-2867 GCA_964478505.1 uncultured Loktanella sp. | reverse complement strand
TTTCATAGCTGATCTCAATCCCGCGTTTGTGCAGCAAGTCTACTACATTCCGCAGCGACAGCGGAAATCAAACGTAGATCATCACGGCCAAGCGGATGATCTCAGTTGACGGTTTGAAGTAGCGAAAGGGAGAGCGTTTCGTCATCCAAAGAGGCGAGAGCGGTGTGCCGCCCGCCTCAAGCGGATTTTGTCTGACGGTGGCCTTCTGGCTATTAAGTCGTCTTTTCAGAAAATTTGGAAGCGCACCCACTGCCCGTCAGGTTGTTCACGTCTTTCATAGCGATAGGGAACAGCATCCCAACACATGATTTCATCATAGAGATTGTCCAGAACCCAAGTACCAGTGTCCGTCTCGACCAAGAGAACTGCATGGGGAAAGAACTGAACTTCATGGTGCACGATCGCCACTGTCAAAGAGGCGCTAGGCAACCCACTTTCCACCAGACGATGACGCTTTTCGAGCGCGAAATCTTCGCAGTCGCCTTTGCAGTCCTGTGGGAAACCCCAATCCTCTTCCACACCCAACCGGTCCTGATCCGAAACAAATTCGATCTCTTTGTTTACAGCTTCGTTGACCTCTCCCAATAGGCGATAAAGGTTCGGATCTGAGTGGAGGACTGCATCCCCGATGAGTTTACATTCATCCGGGTTTCTTTTGCAGAATATGACATACTGCGATGGTGGTGCCTCTTGACGCATGACTGGTACCTGAAGTGCACTGCAGCGAGGTTGTGCGAGAGCGCCACTATGAAAAAATACCCAGACGAAGCCTATGATAGAGGCGTTTCTGAGTTTTACCGCGCCGACCATTTTACCCCCCTTTGAAAGCAGAGATTTCGATGTTCAGACCCGATGTGCCAATATGACAACATCCTCAATGGGCTTTTTGCAGCGGTTCGCCGCAGACTGTACCAATGACCGGTAAGCGGACATCTTCTGGCGCGAGGCAATGAGTTAGCGGATGACAAGAACTGGTCGCTTACTCAAAGTGATCACCTCGGCGGCCTGGCTTCCGAGTAGCATCCTTTGGAGCCCCCGGCGGCCATGCGACGCCATGACAATTAGGTCGCATGCTTCAAGCTCTGCGGTGTTCATGATGCCGTCAGCGGGCCTGCAGTCCTTAACGTGTCGAGTTTCGAAGACCACACTTGCTGACACGGCCCGATCCATGGCATCCTCGATAATTGCCTTGGCAGAACGCGCAACTGCATCTTCGTAGACCTTAGTCGCGTCAAGTACTCCCGCCTGAATATCGTCGGCCATCTCAAGCGGCGACCAAGCCTCTGTCACTGTCACAATGACGACTGCAGCCCCCACAGATTCAGCAAGTCGGAGGCCGTGGTCGACCGCCTTGCTGGCTAGGTCAGAGCCGTCTGTTGCGATGAGAATCTTGCTATACATGGTTCAATCCCTTCAGATTAGCGTCAGTCCGGAAACGTGACCGCTGGCGCAGCCTAGGAACAATATTGCAGGAACGAGGCCCCTTGAACGTGATCTTTGTCAAACACGGTTTTCCGCTTTGGGCTCATTCTGTTGAAAAACTCCGATGTTGGGCATTTGGGTCAAATTTGACAGATTAACATTCTGGTTTTTTCAAGTTTTCCCGGTTTTTCTTGGTAGATCTTGATCAACTGAGAACAGTTTTCTGCTTTTTGAAAATTTGCAGACGCAGCAAAGAGTTTTTAAACTAGGAGGACTGGCCCGGAATATTGCAGCAACTTGGCATGGGATGGTGACAACGACACGAACCGTTGCTTCTTGAACCTGGTGTGTGGATCGGCGCAGCTCCGCTGATGCCTTGGAG
>CAYZKE010000493.1:471-1053 GCA_964478505.1 uncultured Loktanella sp. | reverse complement strand
CCATTTAGGCAGAAGCAGCGGAAATCCATCGGGGCTCGCGGCGACAATGTATTGGGCCGCTTACAGAAGCCGGATATACGTCAGCAATCGTGATCCTGAAACAGACCAACCAAAACCGTTGCAATAAGGTGGGGTCCATATACGTCCACACATAACAGTATCACGGGGATGGCCCGCAGGGTCAAAATTGGTCCTGCAATTCAAGTCCGGTGCTCGGGTGGTACTGGACAGCGTTACTGTTATTTTGCCTTGATCGCGATCTTGCGATTGGCTGCTTTAACGTCCGCCGGTTTGGGGATTGTCACCTTCAAAACGCCGTCCGCGAAATGCCCGTCGATGGCATCGTCGGTGGGCGTGAACCCCAGCGGGATCTGGCGGTAAAAACTGCCATAGCTGCGTTCGCTCATGTGATAATTCTTGTCGTCCTTGGTCCGCTCATCCGATTTTTCACCTTTGATGGTCAGCATTTCACCGTTTAGCGACACATCCAGATTATCGGCATCGACACCGGGGATATCAGCCGTGATTTCAACCGCGTCGTCCGTTTCGGCCATGTCGATGGCCGGTTGTATGCCGCTGCCG
>CAYZKE010000493.1:0-461 GCA_964478505.1 uncultured Loktanella sp. | reverse complement strand
AACCCAAGCCGCGGCAGCGCGCTGGCCACGGGTGGATAGCCACGGAACCGGTCGAAAAGCTGCTCCATCTCTTTTTGCAGTTGCTCAAAGAAGGGTTGCGGCTCAGGCCCCTTTGAGAGCGTGGGGGGGAGGTTTGTTTGCATCTCAAGTCTCCGTTTTTAATGTGAGGTCGCATTGGTGCGCCTGTCCTTTGTCTAGCGCACAACGCCGACACGGGTTTTGATATTGCTCAATCCCGATCCCACCCGACGCTTTAGGAAAGGGCGCGAGAATTGACCCAGGAAAGGACATTAGTATGCGACATTTTCTGATAGCAAGCATTGCCAGTCTGGCTCTTGCAGGCCCCGGATTGGCCCAGAACGAAAGCCGCGTCCATGGCGGCGATACCTACACCGCAGGCGAAGCGGTGACCGAGACCCTGTCCGCCACCGGCGATGTTTTTGCAGCAGGCAGCGCTGGCG
>CAYZKE010000492.1:0-2867 GCA_964478505.1 uncultured Loktanella sp. | reverse complement strand
TGGCTCATGCCGATCACATTGGGTGCCTCGACCCATTCGTAGGCGTCGGCATAGACCGCCAGATACCATTCATGGACCTGTGCGGGGTCAATGCCGGCAAGCAGCGCGAAATTACCCGTCACCATAAGACGCTGGATGTGGTGGGCGTAGGCCTCGACCTCGGTGTGGGCGATCGCCTTGGACATGCAGTTCATCTTGGTCTCCGCACCCCAGTACATCGCGGGCAGCGCACGGTCATGGCCCAGCGCATTGCGGGCGGTGTAGTCGGGGCCTTCGCGGAAATAGATGCCGCGCACATATTCGCGCCAGCCGATGATCTGCCGGATAAAGCCTTCAACCGCGTTTAGCGGCGCGTCACCGTCACGGTAAGCCTGCGCGACTTTCTGGCAGACCTCCAGCGGATCAAGCAGGCCCGCATTGATATAAAGCCCGATCACCGCGTGATAGAGAAAGCGGTTGTCGTCGAGCATGGCATCCTGAAAGTCACCGAAATTGGGCAAACCGCCCTTGATCCAATAGGCCAGATGCTGGCGTGCCTGTCCGGTGTCGGTGGCGAACCAGAAAGGTTCCAGATCGCCGAAGTTGTCACCGAAACGGTCCGCGACCAGCGCCAGCACCTCTTTGGTGATGTCGTCCGGCGTAAACTGCATCGGCCCGCCATAGGTGACCTGATCGGGGGCCGGTTTGCGGTTGTCATGGTCGTAGTTCCACTTGCCGCCCTCGGGCTGATCGCCATCCATCAGCAGGCCGGTTTTGCGGCGCATCTCTCGGTAGAAATACTCCATCCGCAACTGTTTGCGCCCCGCAGCCCAGTCATCGAATTCCTGATGGGACGCGATAAAGCGGGTGTCGGGAAGGCAGTGGGTTTTCAGCGGCATGTCCCCCAAGGCCGCGATCAGCCGCCATTCACCCGGTTCGGTGTAGACGACACCGGCTGCGTCATGTTCGGACGCGCGGCGGATCAGTTCGCCAGTGATGGAGCCGCTGTTATGGGGATCATCTAGCGGGGTGTAGGCCACGGTCCAGCCATCATCGCGCAGGGTTTGCGCGAATTTGCGCATGGCAGCAAAGGTAAAGGCGATTTTCTTGGGGTGATGGGGGACATAGGCCGCCTCATCAGCCACTTCGGCCATGACCACAACGTCTTGGGCCTTATCACCTTTTTGCAGCACCGACAGGTTGGGCGAGAGCTGATCTCCCAGAACGAGCAGCAGCCTCACCAGACAATCTCCTGACCGGCGTAATCAAAAAAGCCGCCGGTGTTGTCAGGGGTCAGGTTCGCGATAACGGTCAACAGGTTTTTCGCGGCGTCCTGCGGTTCAACGGTTTTGTGGCGGCCCGCGTAGTCCGCAGTAAAGGATGTAGCGACGGTGCCGGGATGGAGGGCTACGCAGATGGATTGCTTGTGTGACCTGCCCAGCTCGATTGCAGCACCATGGACGATCTGGTTCAGCGCCGCCTTGGACGCGCGGTAGGAATACCAGCCGCCGATCTTGTTATCCCCGATCGAGCCGACCCGTGCCGAAAGCGTAGCGATGACCCCGCGGTTGTCTTTGGGCAAAAGGCGCGCGGCATGGCGCAGGATCAGCGCAGGACCGATGGCGTTGACGGCATAGACGGCGGCCATGTCCTCGGCCTTGATGGCCGAGAGTGATTTTTCCGGCGCACTCTGAAGCGGGGCAAGGATGCCAAGCGCGACAAAGATCAGATCGAACGGGCCTTCTTGCGCCGCCATGCAGCGTTCTACCGAGGCCGGGTTGCCAACATCGAAGCCATCAACCGACCGTGACAGGCCAGTGACGTCCCAGCCATCGCCCTGTAGTTGGGCTGTGACCGCTGCCCCGATGCCACCTGTCGCCCCGATCACCAATGCACGCATCTTCTTCTCCTTTGACTTGCCGCGACTTAGCGCCACCTTTGAAAGGGACAAGGAGGAAGACCATGCGCAAGGTAATTCCACTGCTGGCTTTGCTGGCCACCCCTGCGGCGGCGCTGGAACTGACGTTCCAGACCAGCTACGACCTCGCACGCCCGTCCAGTCTTGATTATGATCCCACGTTTTGCGGGCTTTGGATTGCGAATGAAAGCCGCGAAGTTGTCCTTGTGACATTGCAGGGCGACGAGTTGCGCCGCTTTCAAAGCGATCTGAACCGGATCAAGGCCGTGACTGTGGAGGAGAACCATCTTTTGGTTGCGGATGGCTTTGGCAATTTCCAGCGGATCACCAAAGATGGTGTGGCACTTGAGGCCCCTTTCGCATCCAGCCAAGGCTGGGCCGATACCGAAGGTATGGTGATTGACGCAGACGGTATGATTATCACTGTAGAGGATGATCCCGAGCGGATGACGTGGCTGTCGCCCACGGGGCAAGTGGAGCGGCAGATCAATACCATGTCCCTCAACCCGCCGCTGTCAGAGGCGCAAGGGATCGCACGGGACAATCGCACGGGGCATTTGCTGATTGTGGATGACATGGAAGGGACGAACAGCCTTTATGAATTCGACGCTGAAGGCACTTTGCTCGGAACGACATCCCTGCTGCCGTATGGCCAGGATCCTGAGGGGATTGCGATCCGCCCCGGCTCGAACCAAGTCTTCATCGCTTTTGATGTTGGGGCCAGCATTGCGGCCTTTGACTATCAGCCGACCCTGCCCGCCGGGGCCGACCCGCTGCCGCCGGACGCGGATTGCTTGATGTTTTAGGACGGGTTTTCCGTGCTTGGGATCGCATTTCGGGGTTTTCATCACGAAAATCGTGGCTATAGTCGCGCCCATGATGAACCGCGCACATATCACATCCGCTGCCTCCAAGGGGCTGCTTTCGCGCGACATCCTACTCCTTAGCTGCCTCTGAGCGTGCCTGTCGG
>CAYZKE010000491.1:0-2867 GCA_964478505.1 uncultured Loktanella sp. | reverse complement strand
GCCACCGTTTCAAACGACAACGTGCGCCTGTCCGATTAAGCGCCTGTCAAATACTACAAAACACAGGGCCCTCCGGGGCCCTGTTTCACATGCGCAAAAGGGGATTTGCGCATCGCTTCAGAAAACGATACCAGCCGGAGAAAGTGATCAGACCGAGGGGAGGTCTTGATCGGCGAAACCAAAATCTGAACCCTATTTCCTGTCTCTGGCGCAGCGTTGAGGATGCATTCCTTCCGCGCGTCTTTAGCGGGGTGTGGTGTTTATCGAGAAAGGAAAGGCCTCAGGGTGCTCATCTCCATCAAGACACATCTCAGCTACACCACGGCCACCTCCTGTAGCCTGCTGCTTCAGATCGAGGCGGCGCAGGATATCGCGCAGGTTTGCGAAAGCAGTCACTTCACCACGAATAAAGATATCTACTGGAACATCATTCCAGGCGAAGAGAATATCGGCTTGCGTCGCTGGGGGCGGATCGAACAGGCATTCGAGTGCGTCTACGAGGCCAAGGTGCGCGTGCAGCGCCCTGCATCCGATCTGGCGCATCTTGCGGCCCATGATGTCACGCAATTGCCCAGTGATGTGACCAAGTTTCTGATGCCCTCGCGCTATTGCTTTCCCGAAGCTTTCCTTGGCTTTGTCCCCGAACAATTCGGGTCACTCGCGGGTGGCGCGCTGATCGCGCAGATGAGCGACTGGATCAGAGAGAACTTTACCTACGACATCTGCGCAAGCAATGCGCTAACCACTGCGACTGATAGCTTTCAGGCGCGGCGCGGCGTCTGTCGCGATTACGCGCATGTATTGATTGGCATGGCACGCTCTGCTGGCATCCCGGCGCGGATTGCCAGCGCCTACGGGCCGGCTGTGGATCCGCAGGATTTCCATGCCGTCGCCGAGGTGTTTCTGGATGGTGCATGGCACATCGTTGACCCCACAGGCATGGCCCACCCAAGCGAGATTGTCCGCATCGGCGTCGGGCGTGACGCGGCTGATGTATCCTTCATGACGTCCTATGGTTGGATGGAGATGAAAAAACAGTCAGTTGATGTGTCTTTCATCGCATGAAGCCGCAGGAAGCGCGCCATCTGCTTGCAACTCCCTTGCCGCGCGTTAGGTTAATTTCATGAGTACAGAACGACAGCACTTTGATGAGATGCTTTTGGGCGGAGAGGGCGTTCGCGCCCCTTACGCTGAATATCAAGAGTGGTTCTCGCATGAAGACGTATCGCGCCTTTCCAAAAAGTCGAAAGAGGCAGAAGCCTTCTTTCGCAGGACGGGGATTACCTTCAACGTTTACGGTCAGGCGGCGGCGCAAGAACGGCTGATCCCCTTTGATCTGATTCCGCGGATCATCGCGAACCGCGAATGGGCGAAGCTGTCGAAAGGCATCGAACAGCGCGTGCGCGGTGTGAACGCCTTTTTGCATGATATTTACCACCGTCAGGAAATTCTGCGCGCCGGTGTGGTGCCGATTGACCTGATCGCGAAAAACGCCGCGTTCCTGCCACAGATGATGGGCGTCACACCGCCGGGGAATGTCTACACGCATATTGTGGGCACCGACATCGTGCGCACAGGCGAAGACGATTTCTTTGTGCTCGAAGATAACGCGCGCACCCCGTCCGGCGTGTCTTACATGCTCGAAAATCGCGAAACGATGCTGCAAATGTTCCCTGAGCTTTTCAGCCAGATCAAGGTGCAGCCGGTCAGCGATTACCCCAAGAACCTGCGCCGGTCCCTTGCAGCCTGCGCACCTGCGGGATGCAATGGCAAACCGACGGTCGCGATCCTGACGCCGGGTATCCATAACTCGGCCTATTTTGAGCATTCGTTCCTTGCCGATCAGATGGGTGTGGAACTGGTCGAGGGCCATGATCTGCGCGTGGTGGACGGCCATATCGCGATGCGCACGACCGAAGGCTACAAAACAATCGACGTGCTCTATCGTCGTGTTGATGATGATTACCTTGATCCGCTGAACTTCCGCCCGGACTCTATGCTGGGTGTGCCGGGCATCATGGATGTCTACCGTGCCGGCAATATCACTATCGCCAACGCCCCCGGCACAGGTATTGCCGATGACAAGGCGATCTATTCCTACATGCCTGACATCATCGAATTCTATACCGGTGAAAAGGCGATCCTGAAGAACGTCCAGACCTTTCGCTGTTCCGAACCTGATGCGTTGAAATATGTGCTCGATAACCTTGCTGATCTGGTGGTGAAAGAAGTGCACGGATCAGGTGGTTACGGCATGCTGGTTGGCCCCGCCGCATCAAAGAAGGAATTGGCGGCATTCGCAGCCAAGCTGCGTAAATCGCCAGCCAATTACATCGCACAGCCGACACTGTCGTTGTCGACCGTTCCAATATTCACCAAGAAGGGCCTTGCCCCCCGCCACGTCGATCTGCGGCCCTTTGCGCTGGTGTCGCCTGACGGCATGAACATCACACCCGGTGGTTTGACGCGCGTTGCGTTGAAAGCCGGATCGCTGGTGGTGAATTCCAGCCAGGGCGGCGGCACAAAAGACACCTGGGTTCTGGAGGACTAGGCGATGCTTGGAAAAACCGCAGGTGGGCTCTACTGGATGTTCCGCTTTCTGGAACGCAGTGAAAATACCGCACGACTGGTTGAAGCAGGGTTCCGGATTGCGCTGACGCGATCGTCAGACCCTGAATCAGAGTGGAAATCTGTGCTGACAACCGCCGGTGTGAGGATGAACTATGACCAGAAATATGATGGTTATTCCGCACTGGATGCGATTGATTTTCTGCTGCGTGATACCGACAACCCGTCAAGTGTTATGTCATCCATCAACAATGCGCGCACCAACGCGCGGATGGTGCGCACGGCACTGACAACCGAAG
>CAYZKE010000490.1:0-2870 GCA_964478505.1 uncultured Loktanella sp. | reverse complement strand
CAGCTCGCGATTCGATACGAACATCGACCAACTGGAAGTGCTGGACGGTGCTGACTTCCCCGGCGGTTACGACTTCGTGCGTCAGACCAACCTCGATGGCAGTGTTCGCTTCGATGTCCCGGTTCCTGCTCCGCTGGCATTGGTGGGCCTTGGCTTGATGGGTTTGGGCTTCTCCCGTCGTCAACGGCGTGCTTGAACCAAGTCGGTTGATTCCCGGTTTCTGACCGGGTTAGGAAAAATGCCGCGCTCTCTGCAAAAGAGCGCGGTTTTTTTGTTTCCGGAAAGCGTAGGGGCGTCACTCGATATCTGCATAAGAAAGCTGTATCCGCTCGGGGGATTACCGGGGCGCCCTGCGGCCGAAGTGGGCTCGCCGCCCGCATCGCCGGAAGGCAGCATGCCGTTGTGGGCCAGACTCGAGCACCGATGATAAAAATAAAACTGGCGAATGATCAGTTCTAAACAAGCATAGGACACCCCCAGCTCCGCTGGGGCGGCCCGCGCAGTTTGACAGTATAAGGCTGGTTGCGGTGTCGGATGGGCCTTTGCCTGTTTGTGATTCCCTAACCAAGCCGGGCAACGGCATGTGTTTTTCTCGGATCGACGTTCAAGCAATAGCGCGCAATCGGGAACGGCTGTCACGGAAATAATTCGTTGAAAATTTTGGGCGTGATCGCCCGTACCTGCGCTTGGTACAATCGCTCCGGTCCATTGTTGCAGGAACAAGGAAAGCACCCTATGTATGCGTCAGACCAAGCCCGCTTGGATCGTTGTGAGAGATTGCTCTGGCCCCCGGCGCTAAGAGTTGCGGCATTGATGTTCACCGTCTTGATTCTGGGTGCCTGCGATCAATCTCAAATATCGGAGGATGAGTATCTACAGTTGGGTCGGCAGGCGTTTTTGAGCGGAGATTTCAAGACAAGCGCCATCCATCTCAAGAACCTGCTCCAAGTCAATCCAAAGAATGCTGAGGGGCGGTTTCTTCTTGGAAAAGCTCAACTCGAGACCGGCAATGTCGATGCGGCTTTGCTTGAGCTGGGGCGGGCGGGAGATCTGGGATTCGACAAAAATGCTCTGTTCGTACCGATGGGGCGGGCTTATCTGTTTTCAGGTCGGTACGAGGCTGTCCTCGAACTGCCGTTTGAGCATGAGCCGCTGATCGTTTCCGATCGCGCGTATTTATTCAGTCTGCGCGGTTATGCCTACATAGAGGTCAAAGATGCCATCGCAGCGGAAGCGGCTTTTGGCAAGGCGCTTGAGTTGCAGCCTAATCTCGAGTTCGCGCTTCTTGGCCGAGCCCGTCTGGCTTTGGCCCAGGGTGATCTGACGGCGGCAACTGAACGCAGTGAAACGGCACTCCGTCTTAATCCGGACAGCCCGAATACCTATATCCTGCTTGGAAACATTGCCTCCGTAAAGGGTGACCGTCAGGCTGCGGATGCGGCTTATAGCAAAGCGTTGGAGCTTGAGCCCGGTAACTTCGACGCATTGGCGAAGCGGGCGTTGCTTCGGATGGCACCAGGGTCCACGATTAATGCTCGCAAAGATCTTGACCTGCTGCGTCAACACGCTCCGAATCATCCGAAGACGCTCTACGCTGCGGGGCTTTATCACTATACATTTAAGGAGTACTCAGAGGCCCAGGACGTTCTTGGTCGATTGATCAGTCAACAGCCCGATCACGATCGTGGAATGTTCCTGCTCGGGGTCACAAACCTAGCCCTTCACAACGAGGAACAGGGGCTTCACTATCTGGAGCAATTCATCGGCCGTAACCCTGGTTCCGTGGAGGCGACCGCTCAGCTCGTCAGCGTCTACTTGCGCAGGGGTGAGGAAGAGCGTGCACAGCGGTCGGTGGAAGCCGCACTGCGCCTGCATCCAAAGGATGCGCGTCTTCTCCCATTGCTGGCCCTTGTTTCGGTAGCGCAGGGACGTATACAAGAGGCTGTCACTTATCTCCGGCAGGCCGAGCAATTGAACCCTGACGCGGAGGGTCTGCAATTGGTCACTGGCTTGGCGCTCATGCAAGCCGGTAATCCGGAAGCTTCGATAGAGCCGTTGGGCACGGCTATTGCGTCGGGTGCCAATTCTGAGCTGGCTGAGAATATTCGAGTCTTGGCTTATCTGCAGGCCGGTGAAGCGGAACAGGCGCTTGCTGCTGCGCTTCGGCTCGTCGAGCAGGTACCGGGCAGTGTTCTGCAGCAAAACCTACTGGGGTACGTCTACTATAAAACGGGACGACTCGAGGATGCCAAAGCTGTCTACGAGACTGCGTTGAAACTTGATCCAGGGGACCCAGTCACGTCTCATAATCTTGCAGTGCTGTCACGCAAAGGCGGCTCGGACCCTCGAGTGCTGTACGAAAATGTTCTTGAATATCACCCACAGCACGTTGCTACGCTTGTTCGGCTCGGGCTGTCTGAACAGTCTATGGGTAAGACGGCGGCAGGTGTCGTGCACTTACGCAAGGCCTTGGAACTGGACGAGAACAACGTTGATGCCCGGTTGGCGCTGGCGCGATACCTCTTTGCTTCTGGTTCCCTCGCCGACGCGGTCACGCTTCTGCAGAATGCGCCCGCTCGGGTTGAGTCCCACCCTAGTATCCTGGCTGAGCTCGCCAAGATTCAGGCTTACGCGGGTCAGACGCGTTCAGCAGCCGACACTTTGCGCAAGCTCACGTCGGTATACCCGGCTTTGGGGGCGGCTTGGCTCCAGCTTGGTTTGTTGCAGGAGAAAATGGGGGAGCGTGACTCGGCTGCAAAATCTTTTGCTCGGGCGAATCAGCATCGGCTTGACAGTCCTGTATTCGCTGCGTCTGTGGCTCGAGGGCTTGAGCGGACGGGGCGAGAAGATCAGGCCAGGCAACTTTTGCG
>CAYZKE010000489.1:0-2871 GCA_964478505.1 uncultured Loktanella sp. | reverse complement strand
GCCAAAGCGATTCAGGCGCAGAAAACTCGAACAGAACAAAAGCAGAATGTTTAGACTTGGCTGGCCGCAGATGCGGCAATTACTACTAAGTCACTGAAATTAAATGGAGGCGAGTACCGGAATCGAACCGGTCTACACGGATTTGCAATCCGCTGCATAACCTACCTGCCCACTCGCCTCGTAAATATGTCACCTAAGGATGACGTCTGATAAGGTCAAGCGCTTAGATAAACGCAGCTTACGACTTGGGCAAGAACTCAACACGCCCAAGGCCAAAGCCCGTTTCCTTTCCGGCGACACCACGGTAACCTTCATTCCAACAAAGATCGGGACATCCGATAACGTATTGATTTGGGAATCGGGATGCCGCGCACAGTTCTTTTTGTCACCGGAACACGGGCCGATTTTGGCAAGCTTGAGCCTTTGGCCGTTGCCACGCGGGATGCAGGCTTTGACGTGTCGTTTTTCACGACCGGGATGCACATGCTCAAACGCTATGGGCTGACCAAACTGGAGGTACACCGCACAGCAGGGGTGCAGGTTCATGAATTCCTCAACCAGCGGCCTGGCGATCCACAGGACATGGTGTTGGCCAAGACGATCATCGGGTTTTCGGATTTCGTAAAGGAATACGCCCCCGATCTTGTGGTGATCCACGGCGACCGGGTTGAGGCGCTTGCTTGCGCGCTGGTTTGTGCCACCAACTACATCCGTTGCGCCCATATTGAAGGCGGCGAGGTTTCGGGCACGATTGATGAAATTTACCGTCATTGTAACAGCAAATTGGCCAGTCAGCATTTCGTATCATCGCAGGATGCTGCACGGCGCGTGATGGCACTGGGCGAGCCTGAAGCGAATATCCGCGCCATCGGATCGCCCGAGCTGGATTTTCACGCAGGGCCATCAGGCGTCACACTTGCCCAAGTCCAGGACCGCTATGCCATACCTTTCGATGATTACGGCATTTGTGTTTTCCATCCTGTCACCTCCGAAGCTGACACGATGGGCGCGCAGGCCGATGCCCTATTTGGCGCGCTCGATCGATCGGGGCGTAATTTTGTGGTGATCGCCCCCAACAATGACCCAGGATCAGCCGCTATTTTTGATGCCATTGCTCGCCTCCCCGAAACGCGGTTCCGCGTTCTGCCATCAATGCGTTTCGCCCACTTCTCGGAGCTGATGAAGAATGCCAAAGCGATGATCGGGAATTCCTCCGCAGGTGTGCGCGAAGCCCCGTTCCTTGGTCTGCCATCCCTTGATATTGGCACACGCCAGACCAATCGCGCCAAATCTCCGTCCGTCTTTTTCGCCGATGCGACCGATACCGCAGCGATCAAGGCTTTTTTGCAAGACAAATGGGGTGAAGCGTATCCGCGTCACGATGCCTTTGGCGGTGGTAGCGCGTCCGAACGGTTTGTGGACGCCCTGAAATCCGAAGATTTCTGGCAGAGTTCCTTGCAAAAGACCTTTCATGACATCCCAGGCTGACATGCATCGGGGTTTGGCGCTGCGCAGCTATCTGGCGGCAAGCCATCTGATTGCGCTGGCAGCCAAGCCCGTGCTGCGCCGTCGATTGCAGCGCGGCAAAGAGCACCCGACGCGCTGGCAAGAAAAGATGGGCCAAAACCTCGCCCCGCGCCCTGAGGGTTCACTGATCTGGCTCCACGCTGTCGGGTTGGGCGAAGTCCTTTCACTGCGCGGCCTGATCGCACGTCTGGGGCAGAAACGGCCTGATCTGTCATTCCTTGTGACATCGACCACCGCGACATCGTCTGACGTCTTTGCCAAGAACGCCCCACCCCGGACAACGCATCAGTTCTTGCCGCTTGATGCGCCCGCCTTTCGCCGCCGTTT
Source organism: uncultured Loktanella sp. (assembly GCA_964478505.1). Taxonomy (GTDB): domain Bacteria; phylum Pseudomonadota; class Alphaproteobacteria; order Rhodobacterales; family Rhodobacteraceae; genus Yoonia. The sequence goes on along the minus strand of CAYZKE010000489.1, from coordinate 1,017 downwards.
CCTCGACCATTTCCGCCCTGATCTTTGCATCTGGGTTGAACAGGATCTCTGGCCGGGCATGGTTAGCGATCTGGCCAGTCGCCAAGTGCCGCAATGCATGGTGGCCGCGCGCATGAACGCTGTATCATTTCGCTCGCACCAGATGGCATCGGGGCTTTACCGTGACCTTTACAGCGCGATGGCGATGATCACGGCACAGGATGACGCGACCGCAGCCCATCTCGCCTCACTTGGTGCGAAGGTGAAGGTCACTGGATCGCTCAAACCTGCCGCACCATTGTTGGCCTGTGATACGGCGGAGTTGGAGAGGTTACAGAAAACGCTCGGCCAGCGTACCATCTGGGCCGTTGCCCCCGCGCATCACGACGACATTGCTCTTGCGTATGATGCCCATCAGAAACTGCGTGAGACCGACCCAACGGCCCTTCTCATTATTGCTCCCAGACTACCGCAGGACACCATTGAACGGCTTGGCCCGCGCAGGTCCAAGGGTGAAGTTCCCGCAGCGGGCGATGCCGTCTGGCTCTGCGATACTTTCGGTGACCTTGGCCTGATCTACCGCCTCGCGCAGACCGTGTTGATCGGCGGGACTTTCGGCGATGTCGAGGGGCATAACCCGTGGGAAGCCGCCGCTTTGGGCTGTGCAATCCTGCACGGACTGCGGGTGGCAAACTTCAAAACCGATTATGCCCAACTGGCGGCGGTTTCCGGCGCAATGGCGGTCGCAACAGCCGATGATATTGCCGCTGCACTGGTGTCAGCGGATTTGTCGCGCATCGCGGAAAACGCAGGGCAGGCGATCAAGTCAGCAAGCGCACAAACGGATGTGCTGGCCGCAGATGTGCTTGATCTCTTCGACCGCACCACAGCAACCTAGCTATTGCCCGATATCTTCCGGCCCCACGGCGGTCGCCTTGATGATGGCATAGACTTTCTGACCCACCGCCAAATTCATCCGCAACGCGCTGCGCCGTGTCACCCGCGCCAAGAGGTGATCGTTCCCCGCACGCAGCCCGA
>CAYZKE010000488.1:2446-2881 GCA_964478505.1 uncultured Loktanella sp. | reverse complement strand
TCCCTTCACCGCCACCCGCCAACCCGCGCGCGGCGAGGTCTGCCATCACAGCGCTGCGCCCCGCTTGCGCCGGACCAAACGCATAGACCGGCGCACCGGTTTCAACGGCCAACGGCCGCGCCAACGGGCTGTGATCCAGATGGGCATGCGATACGATAATGTGGGTCACACGCTGCCCCGTGCCAATCGCGGACAGGATTGCCGCAAGATGGGCGGGGCTGTCGGGGCCGGGATCAATAACGGCAAGATCACCTGTGCCCAGCAGATAGGTGTTGGTGCCCCGATAGGTCATCGGCGACGGGTTCGGTGCCACAATCCGGCGCAAACCGGGTTCCAGCATTTCGGCAATGCCGACGGGGGGATCGAAACTGTCGGGAGGATTTGTCATTTGGCTTTCTAACGGGCGGGCGTCGGGATAGGTATAGCGCATGTCTT
>CAYZKE010000488.1:0-2436 GCA_964478505.1 uncultured Loktanella sp. | reverse complement strand
GGCTCAAACACTATATGCCACGCGGGCTTTATGGGCGCGCCGCGCTGATCCTGATCCTGCCGGTCGTGTTCTTGCAGCTGGTGGTGTCGGTGGTTTTCATCCAGCGCCATTTCGAAGACGTGACCAACCAGATGACCCTGACCGTCACGCGCGAATTGCGGCTGGTCTATAACGGAATCGAAACCGCGCCGGAGCCGGAACAGGCGCTCGAATCGCTGGACCAGATCACAAAGACCCTGAACATGAAGATCGCGTTTGTTGCGCCCGATGCTGTGCCCGCGCAGGACCAGCGGCGCTGGTTCGATTTTTCGGGTATCGTGGTGATCGAGGTTCTGAAATCCAATCTGCCGCGGATGCAGCACGTTCTGCTGCCCGACAACCGCGAGGTTATAACCTTTGCGCATACCCGTCACGGGGTGGTTCAGGTTGCGTTGGACCGGCGGCGTGTGTCGGCCTCAAACCCGCATCAGTTGCTGGTGAACATGGTGTTTTTCGGCGGGCTGATGACGGTGATCGCCTATATCTATTTGCGCAACCAGTTGCGCCCGATCAAACGCCTGGCCATGGCGTCCGAGGCGTTCGGGCGCGGGCGGCATGTGCCCTACACCCCGTCCGGCGCGCTTGAGGTGCGGGCCGCGGGCAGCGCCTTTGTCGACATGCGCGCGCGCATCGAACGCCAGATCGAACAGCGCACATTGATGTTGTCGGGCGTCAGCCATGATCTGCGCACGCCGCTGACACGGCTGAAGCTGGGCCTGTCGATGCTGGACGAGGACGAGGCCGCGCCCCTGCGTCAGGATGTGGACGAGATGCAGCGCATGCTGGATGAATTCCTCAGCTTTGCCAAAGGCGCATCCGAAGGCGAACCCGAAAAGGTGGATCCGCACCAGTTGGTGGCCGAGATTGTCGCCGATTACGACCGCAGCGGGCAGAACGTGACCTGCGTTGACAGCACCGGCAGCGGAGAGGTGCGCGTGCGCCCGATTGCCATCCGCCGCGCGCTGGAAAACCTGATCGGCAATGCGGTGCGCTACGGCACCCGCGCCGAGGTGTCGGTGGCGCTGACCGACAAATCCCTGCGGTTTCGCGTGGAAGATGACGGGCCGGGCATCCCGCCCGACATGCGGGGCGAAGCGGTCAAACCGTTCATGCGCCTTGATCCGTCACGCAATCAGGACAAGGGCAGCGGCGTCGGCCTTGGCCTTGCCATCGCCGCCGACATCGCCCGCGCCCATGGCGGCGTGCTGCGTCTGGGCGAAAGCGACCGTCTGGGCGGCTTGCGCGCCGATATCGTGATCGCGCGGTAAAGGTGGGGGAAACTGGTCGCTGGCTGGACAACAGGGCAGAGAATTCACACTTGCCGTTTCGACGACGGGAACGCGCCATACTTCGCTTCAGGCATATGCGAATTTTGCGGAAATTCGCCTTCGTCCACGCCTCGATTTACAAGCTGTAAAACTCGGAAAGAAGTCTCAGGACCAGACCAAATTTCAGGCTGAACCGCGCCGCTACTCTTGCTGAGTGTCGCTGCATAAGCACCAGTCTTGCCGTCCATTCGGAGACTGGATCGAATTGGTCTGACATCACCTATGCGGCTTAAGAGGCTGGCGACCACTCTACAGCCTTGGCTGAAGGACGACGCCGAAGCCATTCGATGGTACCCTAACAGACGCGATCAAAGCTTTGCGCAACTCTTGCCCTGATCTTTGGGCCATGCGTATGTGTGCAAGGCTTTGAGTGAGCGATTTAGCGACCCAAATGCCCTGCACAACGACGCTTCCTGATGTTAGCTGCCGCCGTCTGTGCCTTCGGGCAACGCAACGGCAAGACGGGTAATCCCGTCAATGGCAGTCAGACCGTCCTCACCGGCGGTTTCATACTCAATCAGCACACGATCGCCCCGTCCAAGGTCATCCGGAAGTGCGATATTGCCGGACATGGTCCAGACTGTTTTGTCAGTAAGTACGATGATGCCCGCTTTGCGGTCGTACGCAAGAACGTGGCCTTCGGTTTCGTCGGCCAAACAGGCCAACCCCGATGATGCGGTCAATGCCGCCGCCAATATAAGACGCATTTCATTTGTCCAGAAGAGGATTGCACTCTCGGCGCGACCCCGCGCTCTGCAGTCGCCGGGCGGAGCCTCACGCTCGGATGCGAAGAAGATGGCATTTTTCAATAGGGTTTCAAGATGCCAGAAAGAAATTCTTGGAGAGGTTCGAACCTGTCTTTCTTTCTCATGTTACAAAAGCTGGCTAGAGGCGGTTCTGGACCTGTTGCATGACACAGAATCTGCTCGGCGCGGTAAAACACGCGAAGAGTTGGTGCGAGAATTGGCCTGATCGGCTGGTCGAGCGATATGGAACAGCGGATCAGGCACCGACAGACCGGCACAACAGCAAAAACTGGATGCGGCAGTGGATATAAAACCCACCGGAA
>CAYZKE010000487.1:0-2893 GCA_964478505.1 uncultured Loktanella sp. | reverse complement strand
CAAGAACAATCAGCAGGATCAGTGTGTTTGACATCAAGTGTCCCCTTGCGCCTTTTGCCGGTCAGCCTGTGTCAGGCTCTGATCACCGCATAAATGCAACGATAGATTATTAAAAGTGGTCGACCGGTCCCGACAGAGTGTCGGAACCGATCTGAGCCGGATGGCTCTTAGTTCATTGTCACGTTGTCCATGACGATCTTCTGTGTCTCGGCCAACTCTGGATCGGACACCAGACCATAGGCGGCCAACGGACCGGAAGGACCGGCAACTTCGTCAGAGATGAAGAAGCTTGCGAATTCCTGAAGGCCTGGGATCACACCGATGTGAGCCGCCTTGATGTAGAAGTACAGCGGGCGCGAAACAGGGTAGACGCCTGCAGCGATTGTTTCGGTTGTTGGCTCAACACCGGACATTGTTGCTACTTTCAGCTTGTCTGTGTTGTTTTCATAGAATGCCAGACCGAACACGCCGATACCGTTTGTGTTGGCGTCGATACGTGCGAGTGTTTCGGTGTAGTCACCGTCGATGTCGACAGAACGACCGTCTGTGCGGACAGCCAGACATGCATCTTCTGCGTCATCTTCGGACATGCCACCAGCGATCATCGCTTCCATCGCACCTGTAGCTTCACAGCCAGCAGCGATCACTTTTTCTTCAAACACTTCGCGTGTACCGTGCTTGGTGCCCGGGATAAACGCCAGAATGTCTGCATCTGGCAGATCAGCGTTGAAGTCGGACCATTTTGTGTGCGGGTTCTCAACCAGCGCACCGTCAACCATGACCATCGGGGCCAGAGCGTTGAAGATGTCGGAAGGCTCGAATGCAGTGAATGCAGGGCCGTCGATCTGCGATGCAAAGACGATGCCGTCATAACCGATGCGGACTTCGATGATGTCTGTCACTCCGGCTTCGGCGCAGGCAGCGATCTCGGAGTCGCGAATTGCGCGCGATGCGTTTGCAATGTCGATTGTGTTTTCGCCAACACCTTCGCAGAAGCGCTTCAGGCCTGCGGAAGAACCACCGGATTCAACAACCGGTGCAGGGAAATCAAAGTTGTCGCCAAATGCTTCGGCAACGATAGAGGCGTAGGGCAGCACTGTGGAAGAACCGGCAACCTGCACGTTGTCACGTGCAAAAGATGTGGTGGCAGTAAGGGCAATCACCGCGGTTGTCGCGGTCAGCTTCATGAGAGACATAAAAACACTCCTGTCTGTCAGGTTTCGGTGAAGCGCGAGCCGCCTCACCATCGCGGCCCGTCTATGCCGCCTTCCCGAAGCTTTTGTGACACTTATGTAAAAGTTTTATGACAGTCGGGCCGTTGGCAGAAAAACTGACACGGTGGTTCCCTCTCCCAGCTGGCTTTCGATCGTCATGCGCCCGCGATGGCGGTTGATGATGTGTTTGACAATCGCAAGCCCGAGACCGGTGCCGCCCACTTCGCGCGACCTGTGATTATCAACGCGGTAGAATCGTTCGGTCAAGCGCGCCAGATGATGTTCGGCAATGCCCTCGCCCTTGTCAGTCACAGTGATTTGCACCGCTTCGGCGCGCAGGCGCTGGTGCATCGTGCGCGGCATCAATGATACTTTTACCTCTTTTCCGGTCGCCCCGTATTTAATCGCGTTCTCCACCAGATTGGTAAACACCTGCACCAGCTGCCCCGCATCACCCGGCACGGTTTCTTCGCTTGCAACCAAGTCCAAGGCAACTGTGACGCCCGCCCCTGCTGCCTGCGGTTCCAATCCTTTGATGACCGAGGCCAGCAGTGTGCCCAGTTCCACCTCTTCACGCGGGCGCACGCGCTCGTCCTCCTCTACGCGGGTCAGTGACATCAGATCATCGACCAGCCTGCGCATCCGGTTTGCTTCATGTGCCATGATGTCCAGAAACCGCGTCCGCGCGACCGGATCATCCTTTGCCGCACCGTTCAGTGTTTCGATAAAGCCAAGCAAGGCCGTCAGGGGCGTGCGCAACTCATGGCTGACGTTGGCCACAAAATCGCGGCGCATCTGACCCGCCTCCTCCGAGGCGGTCTGATCCTCGAATGTCAGTACGATATCGGTTTGCGCCGCGGCAACACTCACCTTGTAGATCACATCCTTGGACCCTGATCGTCCGGTATAGCGGATGGATGCGCCCCCGCCGGTGCGCCGCGTCTCGGCAATGGCGGCAAGGATCGCTGGCTGCCGCAGTGCGGTGATATAGTGCTTTCCCAACAGGTCCGGCCCGAGGATCGCATCCATCGTCGCGTTTGATGCGCGGACACGCTCATCCTGACCGATCACCAGGACCGGCATTGGAAAAGCTTGGATGATGGAAACAATCTGTTCGAGCGTCATGCGCTGTTCCTAAAGCCTTTACAGAGAAACGGGAAGCCTGAGACAACATGCCTCACCAATATAACAGAATTGCTGCAATCATGAGTTGAAATAATGACCATACTTTTCATACTTAAAAATACGTATATTTGATTTAATTAAACGGAATATGAATGCAAAATATTGCGCGACAGCATTCCCTGGCGTTTCCAGCACCTGAGTTAGCGTTGGCGGATCGGACATTAGTGATTGGAAATTTGGCACGTTGGTGTGCTGAGGGACGAAGAGTAGTCCCGTTTGATGATGTACAATTTATTGACCTATGTGGTTTGACGGCAGAGCTGCTTGAGACATTCGACCCCGACTTGATCCTGTCGCCACTTTTCGGGGACGGATTTGACGTGATTGACGTGGCACAGCGACTAGTCACATTGCGCTATCGAGGCCGGTATCGCGCCATTAGCGAAAATATGCCGGATGTTGTCATGATCATCAAAGAAGTCCGGACACAGGCTGAAGGGCTCGATTTTGATTTGTTAGCGTTGCCACCACCGTGCGCCAAATAGTCAGGACAG
>CAYZKE010000486.1:508-2894 GCA_964478505.1 uncultured Loktanella sp. | reverse complement strand
TCGGGCGAGAATGAGCCGCCACCGGCGCAAGTAGGCCGCAGGCGGTTCGCCGACGGATGCCAGAAACATCTCGGCAAAGCGGCTGAGCGAGAGACCTGCGACTTGCGCGAGGTCCTCATTGCGCCAATCCCGTCCTGGCTGATCATGGATCGCTACGATTGCGCGACTGAGCCGCGGATCGGACAAACCCGCCAAAAGGCCAGGTTCTGTTGACCCAGCCTCGATTTGCTTGCGCAACATGCGAACGACCAAGACCTCGCCCAACCGGCTGAGCACAGTGTCGACCCCGCAGCGCTGCCCCGATAGTTCCGACTGCATCAACATCACAAGGCCGATGCTCTCTGGATCTGCTGACAGATCTATCTCCATCATCGTCGGAAGCGCGGCCAGCAAGGGGTTCGACAGCCCGCTCCAATCGACATTTGCAGAGAACAGAACACGATCCTCTGACACATCAAAACGGGCTTCACCCGTTCGAAAACACATCCTTTGAGGCACCCCACCCGCGTCTTGCAAGACGATAAGTGTTGCGTCCTTGAGCGGGGCCGGCTGCACGATCAGCCGAAACCTGTCCATCAGTGTGGTTAATCTATCAAATCGGTCCATATCGGTGTTATGGTTTGGTTTTCAAGATTCCACAAACCAAAACTGCGATAGATATACCGCATAGGAAATATCAAACAGAGGATTCCCATGCTTATTCCCCGTCAAAAGACCCCCGACCTAAAGCTGCCAACACTCGATCATGGTGTTTTCGATTTGTCCGCAGAGCAGTCCGAGCGCGGCACCGTAATCTGCTTTTATCGCGGGCTGCACTGTCCGATCTGTGCGACTTATCTGACCGAGTTTCAAAAGCGGGTCGCCGACTTTAGTGAACGCGGCGTGACGACCATCGCAATCAGCTCGGATGGTGAAGAACGGACCCGCGCGATGGCCGAAAAAATCGGGGCCGACACCCTGCGGTTTGCGTATGATTTGCCACTTGCAGAGGCACGGAAATGGGGCCTCTATATTTCGACATCGCGCGGCAAGACCTCGATTGACATCGAAGAACCAGCCCTGTTTTCCGAACCCGGTCTGTTCATGGTGGCACCGGAACAGAGCCTTTATTATGGCTCGGTCCAGACGATGCCTTTCGTCAGACCGCATTTCTCGGAGTTGGTTGGTGCGCTCGATTTCGCGATCAAGAACAACTACCCGGCACGCGGTGAATATACCGGCGACGTCTAGATCTTGCTGGGTATGGCAGACTTGCGGAAACGTTGTTTCTGTCAGGTCTGCCATGACCGACTAGGAGAAAGCGGCCTCTGAAGGGCTGCAATTTCGCAAACGCCTTGTGTCAGTATCATCAGACAGCACAGCTGGAATGGCATCGTGGTCAAGTCACGCCCTTAGCCGTGCATCGCAGCTTGCATAATTGCTTCCGAGGTGAAGGGCATACGTCGCATCCGAAGGCCGATGGCATCATAGATCGCATTGGCGATTGCGGCCACAGTCGGCCCGGGCGAGGCTTCTCCGGCACCGACCGATGGTGCGTCTGGCTGGTCCAGCAGCGCCACCTCGATATTGGGCACATTGTCGAACCGGATGACGGGGTATGTGTCCCAGTCAAGGGACTGGATCCCGTCACGGTCCCAAAGGACCTGCTCATAAAGCGCCCAGCTCGCGGCCTGCAGGAATCCCCCCTCCAACTGCGCGATGAGCCCGTCTGCATCAACCACCCGCCCCGCATCCGCGACGATAAATGCGTCTTGCAGGCGGACCTCGGCGAGATCGTTGACAGAGAGTTCCACGCAAACGCCCACTCGGGTCATCTGGTTCTTATATTGCGCATAGGCGGTGCCGCGCCCGCTACCGTCCGGCATGTCTGGGCGTGCATCTATATGGCGCTGGAGTGCGGCCAAGATCTCCAATGCGCGCGGGTCGTCAAGGTAGGATGCGCGAAATGCAACCGGAGGCACGCCCTGTTCGCGAGCCATTTCATCCATGAAACTTTCGACAGCAAACGCGCGGGCCCCGCCCGATTGGGGCCAGGGCGCGGGCGGCCGCGATGTGTATCGCTAAAGACGTCGGCGGAATACCCGCTGATCTTGCCATCCGTTACCGTCGCCGAAAGATCAACCGCCATAGCCGGGGCATAAGGCTCCCAAGCGTGCTCTTCGGTGCGGGTCCATTTTAACAGGATCGGCGTGTTTGGCAGGGCCTGTGCGATCAAGGCAGCCTCAAAAGCCGCGTCATCTGCGCCGCTATGACCGTAGCAGCCGGAACCAGGCACGAAGGTGATATCGACCTGCGTCAATGCCAAGCCCAGCGTATCAGCGATGCTTTCGCGGAGCGGATAAATACCTTGGCTGTGACTGTGCAGGGTGAGCGTCTGCCCGTTCCA
>CAYZKE010000486.1:0-409 GCA_964478505.1 uncultured Loktanella sp. | reverse complement strand
GCTTTGCGTCAACGACCAAGAACCGCTGGGCATGATCGGCCGACAATTGCGCAAAGACGTCTGTTTCGGGAAGGCCACCGCGCGCATTCCAATCACAGGCAGCGGTGAGTTTTGTTGCGGCCTTGATCACAGACCATTCGCGCGCACCGGCGATGGCTAGAAAACTGCCGTCGCGGATCACATGGAATCCGGCACTCCGTAGGTTTTTCAGCGCTTTCGATTTGATCTCGCGCAGAACGGCGCGGGCATGTGGCGGCCTGATCACGCGGGCATGCAACATGCCGGGGCGTTCTAGATCGTGGACATATGCAAAGGTGCCGCGCACGATATCTTCAAGGCCCCGCATCGCAGGGCGCGGGAGTTCACCCTCTATTCTTGATCGTGGAACGCAGTCTGGCCTCACTGGTGT
>CAYZKE010000485.1:0-2899 GCA_964478505.1 uncultured Loktanella sp. | reverse complement strand
TTTCCTGTTTCGTGGCCCCTGCTTCGACCAGATGGCGGACGGTCAGCCGGATCTGCGCCTCGGCCTGCGCGCCCAGCACGGTCAGCCCCGCAAGCGTCAGCATCAGCCGTGTTTTCGCGTCCAGCCCATCAGGGTTGATCCCCTTGCCAAAGAACAGCTCCATGGTTTCCTTGGGCATGGTGGGCCACATTGCCTCAAAGCCTTTGGGCGTAAAGGCATCCATGTCGATATTCATCGCCTTGGCCCAGTCCTGGCCCATCTTCATCATAGCTTCAAAGGGGTTCTGATCACTCATCATCATCACCCATTGTGATCTCGAAGGTGCCTTCACCCAGTACCGAGTCAGCCCATTCACCCGGATACTGCACCTTTGCGGCGGCCATTGAGTCCAGCAATGGCGTCACAAGGGCAATCAGATCGTCACGCGTTGGCAAATCTGCGGTGCAATCGGCAAAAGTATCGTTGTCGGGGTCGGTGATGATCACCAGCGCGCGTTCGGCCAGATCGGCCACACCTTCGGCGTCGCGCAAATCAGCGGCATGTCCCGCAATCGCATCCAGAAAATCGGCATCCAGAAGCGTAGGTTGCTGCCCCAAGCATACGGCAATCATATCCGCCGCCGTCAGCGCGGAAATGACCTGACCTTCGTACATCTCTTTCGTGACACCATGCGACACAAGGCTGCCGTTCGCTTCAAGCAGGACCGCATCGAGCGTACCGATCGCATAATCCGCGCCCATGTCGTCAATCTCTCCGATCAGCTCTGATTTGAGATCATCCGGAAAAGGATATGTCGGAGTATTGCTCATCTGTACGGCGCGTCCAGTTCGAGGTTGCGGGCAATCTCGGATTCCCAACGGTCGCCGTTTTCAAGCAATTTGGCCTTATCGTAATACAGTTCTTCGCGTGTCTCGGTGCTGAATTCGAAATTCGGCCCCTCGACAATCGCATCCACAGGGCAGGCTTCCTGACAGAAACCGCAATAGATGCATTTGGTCATGTCGATGTCATAGCGCGTGGTGCGGCGGCTGCCGTCATCGCGTGGTTCGGCGTCAATCGTGATCGCCTGCGCAGGGCACACGGCCTCGCAGAGTTTACAGGCAATGCAACGCTCTTCGCCATTCGGGTAGCGGCGCAAGGCATGTTCACCACGGAACCGGGGCGATAGCGGCCCCTTTTCGTGCGGATAGTTCAGCGTGGCCTTGGGCGAGAAGAAGTACTTCATCCCGAGCTTGAAGCCGACCCAGAAATCCTGAAGCAGGAAGTATTTCGCGGCGCGGGTATAATCCATTTGCGTCATTTTATGCTCCCATTGCCCAGCGTGCCCAGAAGCCGCCGAGTACTTCGAATTTTGCAAGGAACGACACCAGCACGACCCAACCCAGCGACAGCGGCAGGAAGACCTTCCAGCCAATGCGCATCAGTTGGTCATAGCGGTAGCGCGGGGTGATGGCCTTGACCATCGCGAACATGAAGAAACACATCGCCATCTTCAGCACCATCCAGAAGATACCATCCGGCAGGAACGGCACAGGCGACAGCCAGCCACCGAAGAACAAGAGCGAGATCAGCGCGCACATCAGCACGACGGCCATCAGTTCACCGATCATGAACAAAAGGAACGGTGTGGAGGAATATTCCACCTGATAGCCCGCCACGAGTTCCGATTCAGCTTCGGGCAGGTCGAATGGGGGACGGTTTGTTTCAGCCAAGGCGCTGATAAAGAACAGGAAAAGCATCGGGAAATGCGCAACCCAGAACCAGTTGAAAAGGCCTGCATTGCCATCTTGCGCCGCAACGATATCGCCGAAGTTCATGGAACCTGCCGAGATGATCACACCGACGATGATCAGACCAATGGAAACTTCATAAGAAATCATCTGCGCCGCAGAGCGCAATGAGCCAAGGAACGGATATTTCGAGTTTGAGGCCCAGCCACCCATGATGACGCCGTAGACCTCCAAAGAGCCGATGGCGAATATATAGAGGATCGCCACGTTGATATCCGCCAGCACCCAGCCGTCATTGAAAGGAATCACGGACCAGGCGATGACCGACAGAACAAATGCGATCAGCGGGGCGAGGAAGAAAACAAACTTATCCGCGCCGGCAGGGACCACGATTTCCTTGACGATGTATTTCAGAAAGTCGGCAAAGGACTGCAACAGGCCGAACGGGCCTACAATGTTCGGGCCTTTGCGCATCTGCACCGCAGCCCAGACCTTGCGGTCGGCATACATCAGAAACGCAAGTGCGACCAGAAGCGGCACAAGCACCAATAGGCATTGCCCCAAGATCACAAGGACGATGCCAAGGTTGGTGTTGGTAAAGAATTCAACCATTGTCGTCGTCCTTATTCTGCGGCCAGTGGCGCAGATTTCCGTGCCTTCGCGTTCGCGCTCAGCTCTGCCATCAGGGTTGACGCTCGGGCAATCGGGTTTGTCAGATAGAAGTCGGTCACCGCGTTGCGGAAATCAGCCGATCCGGGTTTCTTGACAGGCAGAGCCGACCATTCATTCTCGGCCACTTCGTCAATGTCACCCAAATGCGGGTGCGCCGCCACAAGCGCCTGACGCAGTTGCGCCATGCTGTCGAATGGCAGTGTCGCATCCAATTCTGCCGACAACGCCCGCAGGATCGCCCAGTTTTCCTTGGCTTGCCCCGGCGGGAAGCTGGCACGCAGTGCCAGTTGCGGACGGCCTTCGGTGTTGACGAACAACCCGTTTTCTTCGGTATAGGCAGCGGCCGGCAGGATAATATCGGCGCGGTGCGCACCACGGTCGCCGTGGCTGCCCTGATAGATCACAAAGGCACCCGGTTTGACCTCAACCTCGTCCGCGCCGAGGTTGTAAATCACTTCGGCCCCATCAAGTGCGGCCTCAAGCCCGCCTTCGGTGAC
>CAYZKE010000484.1:0-2922 GCA_964478505.1 uncultured Loktanella sp. | reverse complement strand
GGAACAGGCAGAGGTGATCGAAAAATTCATGCCCTTGATTTTATAGGCTGTCGCCAGGTTCGCGCTGACCGTCGAGGACATCGCCTTTGGCACCGCAAACGGCCCGATGCGTTTGGTCGAGCCTGTCTCTTTGACGACCTCATGTGCCTTGAGAATGGCCGAAGTGGATGGCCCGCCCGAGCCTGCAATCAATCCGGTCATTGGATTGACGATCTGATCTTCGCTCAATCCGGCGTCGGCAATCGCCTGTCCCATCGCGATGTGCGCATAAGCCGCACCTGGCCCCATGAAGCGCAGGGTGCGTTTGTCGACGTGCTCGGTGATGTCGATTTTGAGCGTGCCCGCGATCTGGCTGCGAAAGCCGTGTTCGGCCATTTCGGGCGACGCCTCAATCCCGGATTTTCCGGCTTTGAGCGCGGCAAGCACTTCTTCGGCATTGTTCCCGATCGGCGATACGATCCCGAGACCTGTGACGACAACGCGGCGCATGGGCACCTCTCCTTTTGAACGGTAATGGATGTGCGAGGGCGAAGCTCTCGACTAGCTTTCAGACAGGGCGACTTTCATGTCGGTGACTTGATAGATGACCTCGCCATCCGCCTCAACAATTCCGTTGGCCACGCCCATGGTGAGGCGGCGGGTCTGGATGGCTTTGGTGAAATCTACCTTGTATGTCAGCATCTTGCGGTCCGGACGGACCATGCCGGTCAGTTTGACCTCGCCCACACCCAGCGCATAACCGCGCCCTTGCCAGCCGCGCCAGCCAAGGTTGAAACCGGTCAATTGCCACAGGCCGTCAAGCCCGAGGCAGCCTGGCATGATCGGGTTTCCGGGGAAATGGCAGTCAAAGAACCAAAGATCAGGCGTGATATCGAATTCAGCCACAACATGGCCTTTACCGTGTGCGCCGCCATCACCCGAAATCTCGGTGATCCGGTCCATCATCAGCATGGGAGGCGCTGGAAGCTGGGCGTTGCCTTCGCCGAAAAGCTCGCCACGGGCGCAAGCCAGCAGGGCGTCTTTGTCAAAATAAGTCGGGTAATCGGCCATATCTTTGGTCTCGTTCTTCTTTACTGCGTCGCAAGACCTCTATCACTCAGCGGTTTATGAGAGCAAGTCTGCGCTTTTCTGACGGTTTTCATTTGATCCGGAGGATATTCTTCCCATATACTTGAGAATAATTGTCATAAAGGGCGATCATGTCAGATATAGCGACACAGCGCAGCACAAACTGGTTGGCGGGTGCGGGGCTTCGGCCAACGCGTCAGCGCGTGACCTTGGCGTCTTTGCTGGTGGGCGACGGGCAGGACCGCCATGTGACGGCGGAGAGTCTTTTCGAAGCAGCCTCTGATGCGGACGAAAAAGTGTCTCTGGCGACTGTCTATAATACGCTGCGCGCGTTCTGCGATGCGGGGCTGGTGCGCGAGATTACAGTCGACGGATCGAAAAGCTACTTCGATACCAATATGACAGACCATCCGCATTTCTATTGGGAAGACAGCGCGACTTTGACCGACGCGCCTGCGGACGAGCTGGAAATCCGCAACTTGCCCGACGCGCCTGCCGGGGCGGAAATTGCGTCAGTGGATGTTGTCATCCGGTTGCGCCGGAAATGACGGGTAAGGTGGATCGTGATCCACCTTACGTTCTGCACAGCTTCATAATTAATTAACCTTGCTGCGCGACGTTGATGTCATGTCAAATTACCGTCGGATGCGCGTGCCTGGTGGCACCTATTTCTTTACTCTTCGTTTGCAGGATCAGCGTGCGGACCTTCTGGTTTCGAAGATTGACCTGTTGCGCGATGCCACGCGGCTTTGCCGCAAACGCTGGCCGTTTGAAATTGAGGCGGCAGTGATCCTGCCCAATAAACTGCACATGATCTGGACATTGCCGGACGGGGACGCCGATTTTTCCAAACGCTGGCGGTTGATCAAATCAAGTTTTTCGCGCCATGCGCCTGCGCCCGCTTATATTCGAGAGAGCCACCGCAAACGTGGCGAAAAGGGCATTTGGCAGCGCCGGTTCTGGGAACATCTGATCCGCGACGCGGATGATTTCGCACTGCATATGCACCTGATCCGGTCAGCGCCCATTCATGCCGGTCTGGTCAAACGGCCGAGTGACTGGCCCTATTCATCGCTGCATCATCGTAAAGCTGCGAAAGTCAGAACCACTGCCCTGGTTCCATCAAACCCAGATCCAAAAGCTGTTGTGAGTGCCAGCTGAAACGCTGGGACTGTGGCCAGTGAAAGGTTGTGATCGCAGCACGGCTGCCCGGGTTGCGCCGCAGGGCCTTGGCCGTCCGGAACGAGCCGATCGCGGCAGAAAGATTATTGTGCCACGGGCAGGAATAGGTGTTGTATTCGGCGATATTGAATCCCCGATCCGCCCGCATTTCCAGACCGGGCTGCGCGCGGAAAAATGAAATCCGGTCGGTCCGTTGGCGCAGTTTTGGGATATGCTCTTCGAACCGCCATCGCAGCCCGCCAAAGACATTGACCTGCCGCTCCAGTGTTTCGCCATCATCGTTGTCGCGGGCGAGCGCATAGTAGCCCGATTTGTCAAAATGGGCACCGTCATGATCAACACCGTCCGGATGGGTCGTCAGGTCTTTGGCATAGAGATCGACAATCGTGCTCATCACTGTGTCGCGCCGTTCTTCGCGCATGAATGTCAGCATCTCGCCCACGCTGCGGGTCTCGCAGAACGGGTAGAAAAGATATTCCGCATTGTAACAATAATAGAGCCACTGGTCCGGCAGCGCCTTGATCATCGTGTTGACGATCACTTGCAAAGCGTCCTCTGCGCTGACGTCAAAATCGACACGGTCCACGGTGTCGGGCAGGTCGGTTGGCAACGTCTGCTGGGGCGCACAAAAGGCGAGAATGCGGGCGAAACCTGCGTCAGTATGGTGGGCAA
>CAYZKE010000483.1:2213-2926 GCA_964478505.1 uncultured Loktanella sp. | reverse complement strand
GCCGCTTCACGCTCAAGCCGTGCCTGCACGCGGCGCATGTTGAAAAACAGCGACTTTTGCGACGATGTCGAACCGGTCCGCACCATCGACCAGTTGCGCATCACGTAATCCTGAATCGACGCTTTGATCCACCAGACGGCGTAGGTTGAAAACCGCACACCGCGGTCAGGGTCAAACTTGTCTGCCGCCTTCATCAGACCAACAGAGGCCTCTTGAATGAGGTCGTTCATTGGTGCGCCATAGCGCTTGAATTTGGATGCCATCGAAATGGCCAAACGCATGTAAGCCGTAATCAGCCGGTGTAACGCCTGTTCATCGCGCTGGTCACGCCATGCATATGCCAAGGCCAATTCGGTCTCAGCGTCAAGCAACTCTGCTTTCATCGCTGTCCGAGACAAAGTTTGATCAGAAAAACCGGTCACGCCCATTGTAATTCTCCCAAGTCGCAGTCTGTTGCATTAACTTCTTTGTTTGAACTAGTTACGAAGGCGTTTCCAAAATGGATCAAAAAAAGTGAACAGAATGCCTTTGCCGAAACTTTCACTTGTTCTGGGGGGCGCCGCCTCTGGCAAATCCGCATTCGCGGAAAACCTTGTGCTGCAAAGCGGGAAGGCACCCGTTTATATCGCGACCGCACAGGTGTTCGACGATGAAATGGCCGAGAAGGTCGCGCGGCACCGTGCCATGCGCGGAACGGGCTGGACGACAATCGA
>CAYZKE010000483.1:0-2187 GCA_964478505.1 uncultured Loktanella sp. | reverse complement strand
GCGTTGCTTTCGGCGATCGCCACCTGTGAGGGCCCTATCGTCATCGTTTCGAACGAAGTCGGCCAAGGCATCGTACCCGACAATGCCCTGTCGCGCAAATTCCGCAATGCACAGGGTGCGCTCAATCAACAGATTGCATCCGAGGCCGGACTTGTGGTCGCCGTCATGGCCGGCCTGCCACTGGTTCTCAAGGGAACGCTCCCGTGACCAAGCTCTGGCTGGTCCGGCACGGGCCGACACATGCCAAAGCGATGGTCGGCTGGACAGACCTACCCGCCGACCTGTCCGACACCGCCGCCATCAGCCGCCTGCGTGCCTTCCTGCCTGACGCACCTGTTGTGTCCTCCGACCTCGGCCGCGCGATCACCACCGCAGATGCACTGGCCCCCAAAGTGCGCCTGCCCCACGCCCCCGAACTGCGCGAAATCAACTTTGGCGACTGGGAAATGCGCAATTTCGCCCAGGTAGAGGCCGAAGATCCGCAGAGAATTCGCGCCTACTGGGAAACCCCCGGCACCATCGCCCCGCCGAACGGCGAAAGCTGGAACGCGGTCCGTGCGCGCGTCGATCGCGCAGTTGACGGATACTTGCACGCGGGTCACCCCGATCTGATTGTTGTGGCCCATTTTGGTGTTATCCTCACCCAGCTTCAGCGCGCATTGGGTATCGGCGCCTATGAGGCCTTTGGGCACAAGATTGACAACCTGTCGGTCACAACGCTGTCCTGCAAGTCAACCGGCTGGTCCGCCGGTCATATCAATCACAAACCGTGATGCAGGGCGTCACAGAATACTGATCGCCAGAACGCTTCCCGTACCGCTAGACTTACTGCATGACATATCAACTCTACATCGGTGATCGCACCTTCAGTAGCTGGTCCTTGCGGGGCTGGCTGATGCTGGAAAAATTCGGGCTGCCCTATCAGGCGCATATGGTTGGGCTCTACTCTGGAACGATGCAGGCGGACCTCGCACATCTCGCCCCCGCCCGCACCGTGCCTGTGATGCAAACCGCCGAAGGATATGTGGTGACCGACAGCATGGCGATGGCCGAAACGCTTGCCGAAAACCATCCCGAACGCGCCCTTTATCCCCGCGATCGCGCCGCACGCGCTCTCGCCCGTTCCATCACCGCAGAAATGCACAGCGGCTTTGGCGCCTTGCGCAACGCCTGCCCCATGATGCTTGGCTTTGTCTGGGAGGGATTCGCGCCCTCCGACGCCGTCAAAGCAGACCTGCGCCGCATCGAAGACCTGTGGTCCCTTGCCCGCGAAAGGCACGGACAAAACGGACCATGGCTCTTTGGCGACTATTCCTTGGCCGATGTGTTTTATGCCCCCGTTGCAATGCGGATCACCGCATATGATCTGCCGGTCAGCGACGAATCCCGCGCCTATGTCGCGGCCCATCTGTCCGACCCCGCTTTTGTGGCCTGGCGACGAGAGGCGCTGAAGGAAACGCACAGCCCCTTTCCCTACCCATTGCCGCTTGCACAAAAGCCTTGGCCCGCTGAGACAAGTTAACCTTTCTTAAAGACCCAGGCCGTACCCGTTAACCATAAACGGGGAAAACGCTATGGTCGCTTTGGCCTACACAGTTGCATTCGAAGGGATCGAGGCGCGCCTGGTCGAGGTGCAATGCGCCGTGACACCTGGTATTCCGGCCTTCGCCATCGTGGGTTTGCCTGACAAGGCCGTCTCGGAGGCGCGCGAAAGGGTCCGCGCCGCACTCAGCGCGATGGCTATCGCCCTTCCGTCCAAGAGGATCACTGTAAACCTCTCTCCCGCCGATTTGCCCAAAGAAGGGTCGCACTTCGATCTGCCCATCGCACTGGCCCTGCTAGCCGCGCTCGAAATCATTCCGCAGGATGTCGCGTCCCAGACGGTCGCCTTGGGCGAACTATCTCTGGACGGAACCTTGGTGCCTGTGGCCGGCGCACTACCCGCTGCCATGGCCGCCGCCGAGGGCGACCGCACCCTGCTCTGCCCGCAAGCCTGCGGCGCAGAGGCGGCGTGGGTCGGCTCGGTGAATGTCATCGCCCCCCGCAGTCTGGCCGAGATGGTGCGGCATTTCACTGGGCAGGCGGTGCTACAATCATCCCAACCGGGCGAGGTTCTGGCACGAAACGGGACACGCGACCTGTCGGAAGTCAAGGGGCAGGAACGGGCCAAACGCGCGCTCGAGATCG
>CAYZKE010000482.1:1375-2929 GCA_964478505.1 uncultured Loktanella sp. | reverse complement strand
TGCCCAGACGGGGACAGCACGATCACTTTGATCGGCCCCGATGAACCTGCCTTCTGGCCCATCTTTGCGGCCTGTCCTGAATACAAAGATGGGCAACCTGACCCGATGGACCGCTGGTCTACCCGCATCATCGGTGAATTGGCCGTGACGCTTGACGCAGAACCGCTCTTCCCGTTCGGTGGTCCGCCCTATGCGCCCTTCTTTACGTGGGCCAAACAAACGGGGCGATTCTGGACATCACCGATCGGATTTCTGGTGCATGACACGGCAGGGCTCTTCACGTCTTTCCGAGGTGCGTTGCGCTGGAAAAAGCCTGCCGAGATTGGCAGCGCCCCACGGCCCTGCCTGACCTGCGCAAAGCCCTGCGCCACAGCCTGCCCAGTGGGCGCATTCAACGACGGCTATGATGTTGCCGCCTGCAAAGCCCATCTGACTACAGAGGCTGGTGCGCCCTGCCGCGCAGTAGGATGTCTTGCGCGCCGTGCCTGCCCGGTGGGTCAAGGGACCCGCCTGCCCGCCCAATCCGCGTTCCATATGGAGGCCTTCCTGTGACCCTGCGCCTGATCCTGATCCGCCATGCGAAATCAAGCTGGAGCGATCCATTCGCCGATGATCATGCGCGTGTGCTGAACGCGCGCGGACGTGCATCAGCCGAGGCGATTGGCGCATGGATGGCGGCAGAGGGCTATCTGCCCGATGTGGTGCTTTGCTCTGATGCGATACGAACCGAAGAGACTGCTGCACTCATCCTGCCTTCACTTGATCCGCAGCCCAAGCTGGAGCTGACCGGCACGATCTATCACGCATCGCCCGATACGATCCTTGACTTGCTGCACCGGCAAACAGCCCAGAACGTCGCCGTGATCGGGCACAACCCCGGCATCGGGATGCTGGCCAATATGCTGGTCAGGATGCCACCGAAACATCACCGTTTCAGCGACTATCCGACATGCGCTACCACGGTGATTGATTTCGACGGAGAGAGCTGGATGCAGGCCAAAGCCCGAACCGGGTATTGTAAAGCCTTCGTCGTGCCGCGCGATCTGATCGGGACGTCGGCGCAGGACATTGAATGAAAAAGCCCCGGCGCTGACCGGGGCTTCTTTTAATCGAATTTGATTGGTTCTAGTGACCCAAAATCTGGCTCAGGAACAACTGGGTCCGGTCTGATTGCGGGTTGTTGAAGAACTCTTCAGGCTCGTTCTGTTCCACGATCTGGCCCTGGTCCATAAAGATCACGCGGTTGGCGACCTGACGGGCAAAGCCCATCTCGTGGGTCACGCAGAGCATGGTCATGCCCTCTTCGGCCAGCTCGATCATGGTGTCGAGCACCTCTTTGATCATCTCGGGGTCAAGCGCCGATGTCGGTTCGTCAAACAGCATGATGCGCGGGCGCATGCACAGCGAACGGGCAATCGCCACACGCTGCTGCTGACCACCAGACAACTGGCCTGGGTACTTGTCGGCCTGCTCGGGGATCTTGACCTTCTCAAGGAAGTGCATCGCGGTTTCTTCGGCTTCCTTCTTGGGCGTCTTGCGTACCCAGATCGGGGC
>CAYZKE010000482.1:0-1275 GCA_964478505.1 uncultured Loktanella sp. | reverse complement strand
ACGCCACGGATGAACTCGATGAAGATCACACAGATCCACTTGATGATCGGCATGTCCGACTGACGGCCCAGCGCCAGCACGATACCCAAGGGCAGCGAGAGAGACACACAAACCACGCCCAGCGTCATGTTGAGCATAAAGCCCCCCATGTCGCGCGACTGCACGGCCTCAAGGAACGGCTCGGCTGGCGCGATGGCACCGACAATGTATCCGCCGATAAACCACGCGGTGAACGCGGCAATCACGCCACCGAAAAAGCCCATCGCAAAGCTTTCTTTGACGAAGCGCGCATACACAAGGTACCCGATGATAATGCCCAGCAGTGCAAAGAGTGGGGTATAGATCGTGCCACCCCAGATCAGCCAGTAGGCCAGGAACGGGTAGATCGCTGTGAACAGCAACAGTTTACGTGGCAGGTCAAAGAACATGACAGGTGCAGCCGCGACAAACAGCAAAAGGAATGCCAGTCCCGGACGCCAGTAGAATTCAGACGGGTAACTGAACCCGAACAGAAGCTGGTTCCAGCGCTCCGTGATAACCGAGAAACATGCACCCGTGGCGCCATCAAGGATTTCACGACACTCTGCTAGAGAGTTTGTGTTCCAGATGCCGTTTGCCATCCAGGGGAATGCGCCTGTCACCAGCTGATAGATCACATAAAGCGATACCAGCGTCAGGATACTGTTGGGGATGTTCGAGAACAGGTTCTCGCGCATCCATTTGACCACACCTGCCTCGCTGGCGGGCGGGGGCAGTTGCGGCAGGGTTTCGGTGCGAACAAAAGCGACTGAGTGTGAATGTGTATCTGACATATCAGCGCTCCTTCAGCTTAACAGAGTTGTTGTAGACGTTCATCACGGCCGAGATCAGCAGCGAGATCGTCAGATAGAACAGCATCAGCAGCAGAATACATTCGATCGCACGGCCGGTCTGGTTCAGGGTGATCCCGCCCAGCGTGGACGTGACATCCATATACCCCACAGCAATCGCCAAAGAGCTGTTCTTCGTGATGTTCAGATACTGCGAAATCAGCGGCGGGATGATGACCCGCAAAGCCTGCGGCAGAATCACAAGGTTCATGATCCGTCCGGGACGCAGACCAAGCGAAGCTGCCGCCTCTGTCTGGCCCTTGGAAATCGCCTGAATACCGGCACGCACGTTTTCCGCGATAAAGGCACCGGTGTAGATCGCCAGAGCAAACCAAAGCGCGATCAAAGACCCACGCAGGTGAAGCCCGCCTTGGAAGTTGAAGCCTTGCAGCGAGGGGTAGTCCAG
>CAYZKE010000481.1:0-2937 GCA_964478505.1 uncultured Loktanella sp. | reverse complement strand
GTTGGCCAGTCAAAAGCGAGCTGATCTGACATTTAGTCGCCCTCGGATTTGCCGCGATAGAGGAGGCTGTCTTTGTATTGGGCCAGCCCCCAGCGCGCAACGACCCCGATCATCGCGGCGATGGGCACGGCCACCAGCATGCCGACGAACCCAAAAAGTGTTCCGAACACCGAAAGCGCAAACAGCAGCCACACAGGATGCAGGCCAACTGACCCGCCCACAAGTTTCGGTGTCAGGATATTGCCCTCAAGAAACTGGCCCAACCCGAAGATGCCTGCCACGATCCCGATGCGCAGCCAGTTGGTGCCATAGGCTATCATGTCGCCATCCGGCACCTCGACACTGCCCCAGAACTGGAACAGCGCCAACCCGACGGCCAGAGTGCCGCCGACCAAGGCGCCGACGTAAGGAATGAATGTGATAAGACCGGCGATGAAACCCACGATCAGGCCAAAGTTAAGCCCTGCAAGCATCAGCGCCACCGCGTAATAGGTGCCCAGCACCAGGCAGACAGTGCCTTGGCCGCGAATGAAAGAGGCCAGCGTCGCGTCGATATCGCGGGCCAGCTGGCGGATGGTATCGACATGGTCGCGCGGCAGCATGCTATCGACCTTGGCGGTCATATTGTCCCAGTCGAGCAGCATATAGACGGCCACAACCGGCACGATGACGAGCAAAACGATGATGTTAATAAGCCCGAGCGCCGAAGACACCAGCCCGTTGATCAGCTCACCGCCACGGGATTGAATCGCTTCGCCAATCGTCAAAAGCTGCTGATAGGCCACGCTTTGGTTATCCATCAATTGCGGGAAGCGCTCGGTTAGCCCTGTGCGCAGGCGGTCGAACAATGCAGGCGCAGTTTCAATCAGTGATGCGGTTTGTTGCACCAGCGTCGGGATGACCAGCAGGATCAGCAAGATAAAGACGAAGAGTGCGACCAGCGTGATGATTGCAACCGCCATAATGCGGCTACATCCCAGGCGTTCTAGCCGGTCCGCGATGGGATCAAGGCAATAGGCAATCGCCCCGCCCAGCACAAAGGGGAGGATCACATCGCCCAGAAACCACAAAGACACCAGAAACACCGCTGTCGCGATGCCCCAGTATTTCGCTTGTTGTCCGACAGGAAGTGCCATGGATCATCCGTAATTGCTTGATCCATAGATG
Source organism: uncultured Loktanella sp. (assembly GCA_964478505.1). GTDB lineage: Bacteria > Pseudomonadota > Alphaproteobacteria > Rhodobacterales > Rhodobacteraceae > Yoonia. Next base: position 1,770 of record CAYZKE010000481.1, on the reverse strand, counting down.
CGATGTGTCGCGCCATGACGCAAGACCCGGCCATCAGAAACTGATCTGCCCCGAAATCATCACACTGCTTGCGAGGGGCACCGCAGCGGATTAAACCCTCACCCAACACTTGTATCCGAAAAGGTCAAACCCATGCGCATGAGCCGCTATTTCCTGCCCGTTCTCAAAGAAACACCCCGCGAGGCGCAGATCGTCAGCCACCGCTATATGCTGCAGGCTGGCATGATCAAACAGGCCAGCGCAGGCATTTATTCGTGGTTGCCTCTCGGCTTTAAGGTCCTGCGCAAGATTGAAAACATCGTGCACGAAGAACAAGCGCGTGCAGGGCACATCGCGATCCAGATGCCCACGATCCAATCCGCCGATCTTTGGCGCGAAAGCGGCCGCTATGATGCCTACGGCGAAGAAATGCTGCGGATCAAGGACCGTGGCGGGCGCGAGATGCTATTCACACCTACGGCCGAGGAACTGGTGACGGATATCTTCCGCGCCCATGTGACCAGCTACAAAGACCTGCCGCTGACGCTGTATCAAATCCAGTGGAAATTCCGAGACGAGGTCCGCCCGCGCTTTGGCGTGATGCGGGGCCGTGAATTCTATATGAAGGACGGCTATAACTTTGATCTGACCAAAGAAGACGCGCTGCATGCCTACAACCGCCATCTGGTCAGCTATCTGCGCACCTATGAACGCATGGGGCTGCAAGCGATCCCGATGCGCGCCGACAGTGGCCCGATTGGCGGCGATGACACCCATGAATTCCTTGTGCTGGCCGAGACTGGCGAGTCAGAGGTGTTCTATGACAGCGAGATTACTGAACTGAAGTTCGGCGACCGCGAGATTGATTATGACGATCACGCGGCGTGTCAGGCGGTGTTGGAGGAATTCACCTCGCGCTATGCCCGCACCGACGAAACCCACGACCAAGCGTTGTTTGATGCGATCCCGGAAGAGCGTAAGCGCACAGCGCGTGGGATCGAAGTGGGACAGATTTTCTATTTCGGCACGAAATACTCCGAAAGTATGGGTGCCTTGGTCGACGACGGAAAGGGCGGCAAAGTACCGGTCCATATGGGTAGCCATGGTATTGGCGTGTCGCGTCTGCTGGGTGCGATCATTGAGGCGAGCCATGATGACAAGGGCATAATCTGGCCGGAAGGTGTGACGCCGTTCCATTGCGGGATCGTGAACCTGAAAACCGGTGATGCCGAGGCGGATGCCGCTTGCGAGGCGCTTTATGCATCGCTGACGGCACTGGGACTTGAGCCGCTTTACGATGACCGCGACGAGCGGGCAGGGGCCAAGTTTGGCACCATGGACATGATCGGCCTGCCTTGGCGCATCACCGTAGGGCCACGCGGGCTGAAGAACGGTGTGGTTGAGCTGACCAGCCGCCGCACGGGCGAGAGCGAAGAGCTGCCCCCCGAAGAGGCGGTGGCGAAAATCGCCAAGATCTACGAGGGAATTGCGTGAGCCTGTCTGATGTCGATTGGTCGCTGATCCCTGCACCGGCAGATGACGGCAAAGCGGCGCATCTGGAAGGGCAATCGCTCCCACATGTGACGCTACCCGCCACCGACGGGCCTGCGATCACGCTCAGTGATTTGCGCGGGCTGACGGTGATCTATGTCTATCCGATGACTGGCCGCCCTGATCGTGATTTGCCCGAAGGCTGGAACGACATTCCGGGCGCGCGGGGCTGCACACCGCAGTCCTGTGCGTTCCGTGATCATTATGCGGAATTGCGCGATTATGGTGTGGATCACCTCT
>CAYZKE010000480.1:0-2940 GCA_964478505.1 uncultured Loktanella sp. | reverse complement strand
ACAACGGCAGCGGTGAACCTGATCGTCGGTTTCCTGGGCCTGCTTTTGCTGGACTGGCATTTCTGGCGCCTTGGCCTCGCGCCTGCATGGTGGATGCATTTGCGCGGATTGCTGACGGCACTTGTGATCGTCTCGTTCCTGCCATTGGTTTTCTGATGGCGGATGCACGCACCATCGCGACCTATGATGCCAAAGCAGCAGATTATGCGCAGATGGTCACCAGCGACACACCCGACGCCTCACTGAAAGCTTTCATTGAGCTAATCCCGCAAGGGGGTCATGTGCTTGATCTGGGCTGCGGTCCCGGAACGGCATCGGCGCATATGCGCGCGGCAGGGCTGGTCCCTGATCCGGTGGACGCATCGCAAGGCATGATTACGATTGCCAAAGATAAATTCGGTCTTCCCGCACGACTGGGCGAATTTGACGATATCGACGGCAATGAGATCTACGACGGTATCTGGGCCAATTTTAGCCTGCTACATGCTGCACCTGATGATTTACCGCGTCACTTCGATGCCCTCTTCAAGGCAACCAAACCGGGCGGCGTTATTCATGTGGGCATGAAAACAGGCACCGGTATCGCACGCGATAAAATCAACAGGCTCTACACCTACGTCACCGTAGATACGCTTATGGCACTGCTGACCTCGGCAGGCTATCAGGTGACCTATATGAAAGAGGGAACAGAGGCCGGTCTTGCCGGCACGCTTGATCCCTTTGTTATCATGCGCGGACAAAAGACCTGATCATGCCAAAACTCTATGCTTACACAGATGGTGCCTGCTCGGGTAATCCGGGTCCCGGTGGGTGGGGTGCACTGCTGGTGGCGCGCGAGGGCGATACTGTTGTGAAGACCCGTGAACTCTCTGGCGGTGAGGCGGAAACAACAAATAACCGGATGGAGCTCTTGGCGGCCATCACCGCGCTGGAAACCCTGTCGAAGGGTGCAGCTGTCACGGTCGTGACAGACAGCTCTTATGTCAAAGACGGGATCACCAAGTGGATCCACAGTTGGAAAAAGAGCGACTGGAAGAAAGGCAAGGTCAAGAACATCGACCTTTGGCAGCGGCTGGACGCCGCCGAGGCCCGCCATGACGTGACATGGGAATGGGTCAAAGGCCACGCGGGCCACCCCGAAAACGAAAAAGCCGACGAGCTGGCCCGAGCAGGCATGGCGCCGTTCAAGAAGTGAGCTTTAGCTGACCTTCAACACGATCTTACCGATATGCGCGCTGCTTTCCATGCGCGCATGGGCAGCAGCGGCATCTTCCAGCGGAAATTCCTGATCCATCACTGGGGCCACTTTGCCTGCTGCAAGCAGCGGCCAGACGTTTGCGCGCAACTGATCCGCAATCCGCGCCTTTGCCAGATCAGACTGCGGCCGCAGGGTTGATCCCGTGATCGTCAGGCGGCGTGTCATCAGTTGCACAAGGTTCAGTTCGGCCTTCGGTCCTTGCAAAAATGCAATCTGAACCAGTGTACCGTCATCGGCCAAAGCCTTCAGGTTGCGCTGAATATATGGGCCGCCAACCATATCAAGGATCAGGTCCGCACCGCCGAGCGCTTGTACTTTTTCAACAAAATCATCTTCGCGGTAGTTGAAGGCGGCCTCTGCGCCCAAGGCCACGCAAGCCGCGCATTTATCGTCCGATCCCGCCGTGGTGAACACCCGCGCACCGAACGCTTTGGCCAGCTGAATAGCCGTCGTGCCGATCCCGGAACTGCCGCCATGCACCAAGAACCGCTGCCCTGCGTGCAGGCCGCCGCGCATAAAGACGTTGGACCAGACGGTAAAGAAAGTCTCCGGCAGGCAGGCCGCTTGTTTCAACGTCAGCCCTTCGGGCACGAGCAAGCAATGGGCCGCAGGTGTCGCGACATATTCGGCATAGCCCCCGCCGGGCAACAGCGCACAAACCTGATCGCCCACACGCAACGAGGTTACCCCTGCCCCGCATGATACGACCTCGCCCGATGCTTCGAGCCCGGGAAGATCACTGGCCCCTTTGGGCGGATTATACAGGCCCGCGCGTTGCAAGGCGTCCGGACGGTTCACGCCCGCATAGGCCACCTTGATCACAACCTGATCATGGGCAGGTTCCGGCATGGGCCGCTCGGTCAGCGTCAGCACATCGGGCCCGCCGGGCTTGGAAATCTCAATCGCCTTCATAAACTTTGGTCCTTATTGCGGATCACGCCAGACACCCGGCAGATCAGGGTCGGCATCAGCCGAGGGCGCTTTGATCGCGCCCATCATACGTTCCAACGTGCCCGCGAACGGTTTGAACAACGGGTTCGCCTTGGCCTGCGCTTTGAATTTTTCAAACTGCATCACATTGTCGATGCGGCGGTCGATGAAATCATCCGTGGCCTGCGCGTTCAGACTATCGTCACCCAGCCAAAAGAGAATCACGGAACTATAGACCGCAGAAAGCGTCATGCGTTTGGTGTACCAATTCGCATCGCGAGACGTGTCACCCAGCGTGTCCCAGATCGCATCGGCTGTACCCCAAACCAACTTGGCTCCATCGCCTGCCATATGCGGCAGCGCGAAAAGGGTGGTACCACGGCGCACGGCCTCTTTATCGTCGATCACTTGCAAGCGCAGGCGGATCGCATGGGCGACTTTATCACGAAAGCGCATATCGCTCAGGTCCGCCGCTTTGAGCGCGGCAATCATCGCCGCATCACCCCTGTGGTGATAGGCAATCGCCAAATCAACCGCACCACGCGGACACATCGCCTTGGCAACGGCAGGATCGACATCAGCATCGCGGATGGCGGCGGCAAATGTCTCGGGCGACCAGCCATCAAACGCCACATGTGGCAAGGCCGCATCCAAGAGGCGATCCAAGATTGGGTCAACGGGGGCAATAGTCATGATGATCTCCTGCTGTCTGTGAACACTAGACAAACTAGCCCACCTTTGCTATCTGCCTA
>CAYZKE010000479.1:755-2955 GCA_964478505.1 uncultured Loktanella sp. | reverse complement strand
ACCAGCCAAAGCAACCTGACCCGCGCCATGGAAGCCGGGCAGATGCGGCAGGACCTGTTTTATCGTCTGAGCGGTGCGACATTGAATGTCCCGTCCTTGCGTGAACGTGTGGATGATATCCCGCTGCTGGCAGAACATTTTCTGGCCCGCGCCGAACAATCCGGCGCGCCGCGCCGCACCTTGTCGCCCGACGCATCAGAGCTGTTTCGCGCCTATAGCTGGCCCGGAAATGTGCGCCAGTTGGAAAACGCCATCCGCCGTCTGGTGCTGACCAGCCCGTCAGAAGATATTGCGCGGGCCGAAATTGAATCCGTGCTAGGCAGCCAGCCCGAAATGGAGCCGGTTCTGGGTGGCGGCGACGGAGAAAAACTGTCGGCCTCTGTCGGGCGGCATTTGCGCCGGTATTTCGATCTTCACGGCACCTTGTTGCCGCCGCCCGGGCTCTACGGGCGGATCCTGCGCGAGGTCGAAGGCCCGCTGATCGAAATCGCGCTTGAGGCGACAGGCGGCAATCAGGCGAAATGCGCCGATTTGCTGGGCATCAACCGCAATACGTTGCGCAAGAAAATCACCGAACTGGATATAGAGGTGACAAGACGCCGCAAATTGATGTAAAACGGCCACATAACCGTGGCCATCCGGCGTCACCGCCGGATCAGGACCACATAATATAGCGGTAAGCTGCGCAGGCGGCACATCAATAAGGATAGCGCGGGTGGCAACCCGGTCACGCGATAGCCATTGGATAAAATTCGCCCGTTTGCGGCGGATGCGCCGCGTGCAGAACGCGGCCACGCTGGGTCTTGTCATTCTGGGGCCCGCGCTTGCCCTTGCGACATTCCTTATTCTGGGGCCGTTTGATCAGGGATCCGGCTCACCTTCGTTGCGTCTGATTCTGCTGGCCGATCTGGTTTATGTTCTGGTCGTGGCCACCCTGGTTCTGGGGCAGGTGGCGCGCCTGATTGCGTGTTTGCTGTGTTGACCGTGAATATCGGCCTGGAAGGCTGGTTTTCGGATCGCGTGCGCGAGGTTGTGGGCAATTCGCTGGCAGCCGCCGAAGCCTATGAAGGCGAACAGCGCGAGGATTTGCGGCAGGATGCGCAAGTGCTGGCACGGTTTCTGGATCGCGAACGCACCCGTCTGGTGTTTCTGGACGAGGCCGAACTGCGCCAGATGCTGACCCAAGGCCAGAACCAGATACAGCGCGGGTTGCGCGAGGCCTATGTGATTGACGGAACAGGCGAAATCCGTGTGCGCGGCGAACGGTCATATCTGTTTGATTATGATCGCCCGAGCCAATCCCAGATCGACCAGGCCAGCGCTGAAGGCATGGTGATCATCGAGGATTGGGAAAACAGCGAATTTCGCGCGCTGGTGCGCATGGACGCCTTTGTGGACCGTTATCTTTTTGTCAGCCGCGATGTGGATGGTGAGATTCTGAGCCTGCTGGATGAAACGCAGGAAACCGTGCGGCTCTATCACCAGCTGGAAGCCGACCGTGGCCGCGTTCTGTTCGAATTCGGCCTGCTATATATCGGTTTTGCCGTCATTTTGATCCTTGCCGCCATCTGGGCCGGTCTGTGGTTTGCAGAACGGCTGTCGCGCCCTGTGGGGCGGCTGGCGGGTGCGGCGCAGCGGGTTGGGGCGGGTGATCTGGATGTGCAGGTGCCCGAAGAAGACGGCGACGACGAAATTTCGATGCTGGGCCGCTATTTCAACCAGATGACCAAACAGTTGAAAGGCCAGCGCGAAACGCTGCTGGATAACACCCGGCAGATTGAACGCCGCCGCCGGTTGTTTGATTCCGTGCTCAGCTCTGTGACCTCTGGTGTTGTCGGGCTGGATGCCGAAGGCCGTGTGGCGTTTGTGAACCGGTCGGCAGAACGCTTGCTTGGCTGGTCCGAAGACCGCCAGTCGGTTGATCTGTCCGTCGCCGTGCCCGAATTCGGGCCGCTTTTCAAAGCCTTGCGCACCGCGCAGGCCGAAGTGATGCAGGACGAAATCAAGGTATCGCGCGACGGACGGCTGGAAAACCTTCTGGTGCGCATGGCGACGCGGCGCAACGACTCTGGCGGCCTGGAAGGGTACGTGGTGGCCTTTGACGACGTGACCGATCTGGTCAGTGCCCAGCGGATGGCCGCATGGGGCGACGTGGCCCGCCGCATCGCCCACGAGATCAAAAACCCGCTGACCCCGATCC
>CAYZKE010000479.1:0-745 GCA_964478505.1 uncultured Loktanella sp. | reverse complement strand
TGCGTCAAACCAATGACTTGCGGCGCATTGTTGACGAGTTTTCCAAATTTGCCCGCATGCCCGAACCCGATCGGCGCATCGAGGATCTGACACATCTGGTCAGCGATGCGGTGTCGCTTCAGCAATCGGGGCAACCAGACGTTACTATCACCGCCGCGTTGCCCGACCACCCGGTCGAGGCTGAACTGGACGCGACGATGATCTCGCAGGCGCTGACGAACCTGATCAAGAATGCCGGGGAAGCCATTGAAACCCTGCAGGAAAAAGGGCCGCCCGAAGCTCTGAAACCGGAAATCCGCGTGGGCATGACGCTGGATGGATCGCAGGCCTGCATCACAATTGCCGACAATGGCATCGGCCTGCCCGAAGATCGCGCACGGCTGTTTGAACCCTATGTCACCACCCGCAACGAAGGCACCGGGCTGGGCCTGCCGATTGTGAAGAAGATTATAGAAGAGCACGGCGGCACCTTGGTGCTGCAGGACGCGCCTGTTTTTGACGGGCAAACCCACTTCGGTGCAATGGCGGTTGTCAGGCTGCCGGTCGGGACCGAACCCAATTTAAACCCAAACACGCATAAAAAAAGCGGAGCAGGAGACCCATGAGTGATATTCTGATTGTCGACGATGAAAAAGATATCCGTGAACTGATTTCGGACATTCTGGAAGACGAAGGATTCGCCACACGGCTGGCGGGCAATTCGGATGATTGTATGTCTGCGATCAACACTGAACCGCCCGCGCTA